>CACYWX010000006.1 GCA_902778205.1 uncultured Ruminococcus sp.
TACGACCCCGACGTTGAAATTGGCTACAGATCGCTGATGTAAGGCGGCTGCCATGACGAAATGTAAGAAGATTTTCTGTGCGCTGCTCAGCGTTTGCCTGATAACGGTTGCTCCCATAGGAACGGTGTTCTCCGTTTCCGCCGACAGGATCAGGTCCCCGGTCCCGAAGCGGTCCTCCTCCCCTCCGTCTCCCACAGGCAGCTTCGCCGTGAAGGTTGAGGTCTCCGTCAGCTCGTGAAGGTTTCCCTCCGCGTCCTGATAGGTCACGGCGTAGGTGACGGTCCCGTCCGCCTCCAGCTCGTTCCCCGCCAGGTATTTTCCGTCAACGGCCGCATCGCCCCGGACTCCCGCGATCCGCCGGATCTCAGGCCGGTAGTCGGGCAGGGTGAAGTCCTCCGCAACCTCCGCCAAAGTCACCGTGTCCAGTCTCTTTTCATACAGCACCGCGTCCATGCACCGCTCCTCCTCGCATTTCAGACTGCGGCATTCTATGCGCGTTCCCGGCCGGAGAGAACCGTTTTTTGAAAATCCGGTCCGTGTTTTTCAAAACAACTTGACATCCCGGGCGTTTCGTGGTTTAATATAGATGCATAAAAATCCAACGGAGGGTATTACCATGTCCGTCAAGCAGCTTTCCGTTTTCGCAGAGAACAGAAACGGCTCCCTGTATGAAATCACAAAGATCCTGAGCACGGCGGGGATCAATCTCCGCGCGTTCTCTATTGCCGATACCCAGAATTACGGCATCCTCCGCCTCATCGTATCCGATCCCCGGGCGGCGGCGATGGCGCTCTCCACCGAGGGGAAGATCGTCAGCGTCACCGACGTGGTCAGCGTTCAGATCCCCGACGAGGAGGGCGGCCTCACCGAATTGCTCCGGGTGCTGGCCGAGGCGGATATTTCCGTGGAGTATCTCTATGCCTTCGTGGCGGCCCGGGGCGGTCATGCCTACGCTGTGATCCGGGTGGAGGACAACGCGAAGACCGAGGAGATCCTGACCGCGAACGGCTTCACGCTCCTGACCGACGAAGCGCTCCGGCAGGGCTGATATGGCGAACCGCGCATTTGCCCACGTCCCCTCTCACCAATCCCGTCCCGGGGAGAGGCTCGCGGGCCTTTTCTACTTTTTGTGGCTGGGTGAGCACGGACGGGGCGCTCCCCTGGATATTTCAAAAATCACGGCGGCTCATCCGGACGCGGGGTACCATCCGGACGCTCCGTACTGGGGCGGCGTGGGCGTCTACCATCACTGGGGCGAGCCCTTCTACGGGTATTATTATTCCGACGACGAATGGGTGGTGCGCCGCCATATGAAGCTGATCCTGCAGGCGGGGATCGACTTTCTCTTCTTCGACACCACCAACTCCGTGATCTACGAGAACAACGCAAAGCTGGTCATGAAGGTGCTCGAAGAGTATCACGACGCGGGATGGGACGTGCCGAAGGTCATGTTCTATACCAACACCCGCTCCGGAGACACGGTTCAGCGGATCTACGAGGCGGTCTACCGGCCGGGATACTGCCGCGATACCTGGTTCTCCATGGACGGGCGTCCCGTGATTATCGCCGTGCCGGAGGAGTGCTCCCCCGAGTGCCGGGATTTCTTCAACATCAAGCTGTCCCAGTGGCCCAACGAGCCGGACAAGGCCGGAGGATGGCCCTGGATGGACTTTGTGCGGCCTCAGCGGGTGTTCCCGAATCTCAGGGGCGAGCCGGAGTGCATCAACGTGTCCGTGGCCCAGCATCCCCAGATCCGGTTCGGCGACTCCGTCCTGTACGGGGAGACCGCCAACCGGGGCCGGGCCTTCCACGACGGGAGAAACGATCCCGCGCCGGACGCCTGGACGAAGGGGTACAATCTCAGAGAGCAATTTGAACGGGCTCTGGAGGTGAAGGCTCCCGTGACCCTGGTGACCGGCTGGAACGAGTGGATCGCCGGACGCTGGCAGGGGATCCCGGAGCGGCCCGTCATGTTTGTGGACTGCGCCAACGGGGAGTTCAGCCGGGACATCGAGATGATGCGGGGCGGGTACTTCGACAACTACTACCGCCTCCTCTGCGAATACACCGCCCGTCTGAAGGGCGAGGCGCCGGAGGCTCAGCTGGAGGACGGAGGATCCGCGGATTTCCCCGGCTATCCCGACGGGAACTTCAACCGGGACGCGGAGGGATACGGGACCCGCTACGTCAACCGCACCGGACGGTATTCCATTCGCAATATCCGGGTCTGCAGGGAAGGGGACACGGTTCGCTTCACCCTGACGGCGGCGGAGCCCTTCGATCCCGGGGATGCGGGCGGGACCTTCATGCGCCTGTGGGTCTGGGACGAAAACGGGGAACCGGTTCCCGAGGCCTCGATGACGCGGGAGGTCCGGGAGCGCGAGACGGTTTATACGGTCCCTCTGTCCGGTTCATGGCTGGATTTCAAGGCCGCCGACAGCCGGGAACCCATCGAAGCGCCGGAGGACTTCTACGACCACGGGGATGTTCTGCCCCTGGGATACGCCCGGTACAGGGTCTGTTTCCGCTGAGCGTCCGGCCGTTCTTGACAAACTCCGGCGTCTGTGCTATACTTTTTTAGGGAAAACAGTCGGACAGGGACGGTCTGAGATATGAAGACATCGGAAGAAAAGCTCCGGCGCAGGCAGGAGAAGCAGGAAAAGCGGGCGGCGGAGAAGCGGAAAAAGGAAAAATCCCGCGCCATTCGGGCCAGGGAACTGGTGGTGCCGGTGCTGAGGGACGCGGTCCCCCTTCTGCGGGATCCGGAGCAGGAGAAGCTGGTCCTGCCCTTTGAGCGGGAGGCGGACCGGATTTCGGCTTCGCTTGAGGACGGGATGGCGGAGATGAAGGCCTTCTACGTCCGTCTGGCGGAATCAGACGCGCCGGAGGAGATGCGAGACGAGGTGCTGGGACGGGCGCTGTCCTGGCGGAGATCCGGGGATCGTCTGGCGGCGGCCTCTCTCCGGTCCTACGAGGCGGCGGACGAGGTCAGCGCGCGGTTCAACGACCTGACCAAGGCCAGAAAGAAAAGCCGCCTCCCGGTCATCGGACGCGCTCCCGCCAACGCCGTCATCGATCTGGAGGAGGAGCAGGGGAACCACTTCGCGAAAGGTCTGAATCTCTACAAGCTCCTCATGATCCTCTACATCGGGTCCTTCGCGGGCGTGGTGGTGGAGCTGATCTGGTGCTTTCTGCGCCACGGGTATCTGGAGAGCAGGGCTGGGCTGGTATACGGTCCCTTCAATCTGCTCTACGGCGTGGGCGCGGCGGCTCTGACCGTGTTCCTGTACCGCTACCGGAACCGGGGACGCTGGCTGTCATTCCTTGTGGGCATGGCCGTGGGCAGCGCGGTGGAATACGCCTGCTCCTGGGCTCAGGAGACCTTTCTGGGCTCCCGGTCCTGGGACTACAGCGAAATGCCCTTCAATCTGAACGGGCGCATCTGTCTGGAGTATTCCGTCTTCTGGGGCTTCCTCGGCATCCTGTGGATGAAGAATCTCTATCCCCGCATGGCGGCGGTCATCATCCGGATCCCCGACAAATGGGGCCGGATTCTGACCTGGGCGCTGTTCGCCTTCTTCCTCTTCGACGCCGTGGTGTCCCTTCTGGCGGTCATGCGCTGGCACGGCCGGGTGACGGGAGTCGGAGCGTCAAATGCTTTCTGGAGGTTCGTGGATCTGCGTTTTCCGGACGAGCGGATGCAGAGGATCTACGCCAACCTGGTCTGGTCCTGACGTCAGGGCCCGAAACCCGCAAAAAATCCGAAACTTTCCCGTTTTTTTACGGAAAACTTTACTGAGGGTATGGATTTTGCAGACAAGATATGCTATAATACCACAGTAAGGATCGCACGATCCGCTTACCATCAACGAAAAAATGAAAAGAGGATTTATCATGAACAAGCAGGAACTCATCCGGAAGATCGCGGCGGACGCGGGTCTTACCCAGAAGCAGGCTGCGGCGGCTCTCGAGTCTGCCGTGAAGACCATCGAAGACACCGTTGCGGACGGCGGTAAGGTCTCCCTGATCGGCTTCGGCACCTTCGAGGCCAAGGAGCGCAAGGCCAGAACCAGCCGCAACCCCCGGACCGGCGAGGCTGTCGACGTCCCCGCTTCCACCGCTCCCGCCTTTAAGGCCGGCAAGGAATTCAAGGACAAGGTCAACAAATAAGTCACAGAGACAAGGAAACCGGCTTTCGCGGCCGGTTTTTTGCTTTCCGCGGAACATGCGGATGCACAGTGCGAACGCACAGTGTGAATACACAGGAGGATTGCATATGGATCGGAATCGGTTTGCCGAACCCCTGCCCGAGGACCGGCCCTACCGGCTGGTGCACGATACCCGGGGCGTTCCGGAGGCTCTGGACAGGCTGAAGGATGACGGCTTCGGCGGCATCGTGACCAACGCGGACTGGCACAACGGAGCGGACAATCTGGGACAAGTCCCCGGACAATATCTCGGCGAGGAGGAGGATTTCCGCCGCCTGGACCGGGTGATCGGGGAATGCGCCGCGCGGGACCTGGGCGTCTGGCTCTACGACGAGAAGGGCTATCCCAGCGCGTCGGCCGACGGACTCACCATGCTGGGCCATCCGGAATACGAGGCCAGGGGTTTCACCGAGCTGGCCGGAGGAGGAGAGGGCACGGTGTTCCGCCGTCCGGATCTCTTCGAGAAGATCATTTTCGCCTGCCGCGCCGACGGATCCCCGGTTTCCTTCGACGCCGACCATGCGGAGGGAGCGGACCGGATCTACGCCGTGCGGCCCGTGTTCGAGGGATCCCACGCCCAGAAATGCGGATGGGGACCGCGGCATTACCCGAATCTGCTGGACCGCAGAGCCGTCGGTGCCTTCATCCGGTGCACCTACGATCGGTATTATGAGAAGACGGAGCGGTTCGGGGACTTCGCCGCCGTGTTCACCGACGAGCCCAGCCTTATGGCCGGGTACGTCAACTGCGGCGTTCCCATGCCCTGCGCGTTCCTGCCCTGGGCCGACGATCTGCCGGAGGTCTTCCGCCGGATGCACGGGCGTGAATTCGTCCTCGATCTGCCGGTCCTGTTCTCCCGGGAGGAGCGGTTCGAGGAGGGAAAGCTCCGGTACTGGCAGACCGTAGCCGCCATGATGAACGACGCCTTCTTCGGTCAGATCGCCGACTGGTGCGCGTGCCACGGCATCGCCTTCTCCGGCCACTGCCTGCTGGAGGAGAGTCTGTCCATGCATGTGCCGCTGTACGGAAACCTGATCCGCCAGCTGAAAACCCTCCGGTATCCCGGCGTGGACATGCTGACCGGGGACCCCGAGGCTTACAAGCGATCCCCGATCGATTACGCCATGGCCTGCCGGTACGCGGGAGGAGCGGCCCGGATGACGGGGAAGACGGAGCGGGTCATGGTGGAGATCTGCCCGCTTCCTCAGACCAGGGGCATGAAGGACTTCACCTTCGCCGAGGAGCGGGGAACCATGGACCTGATCTTCCGGGCGGGGATCAACCACATCAACTCCTATCTGACGCCTGAGCGGCTGAACGGGGAATTTCCCCATTACGCCGCCATCTTCGGACGGTCCGCGTATATGCTCCGGGGCGCCCGCTGGAACGGCCGGATCGGCATGTATTATCCCATCGAGACCGCTCAGGGCTTCTACTATCCCGACAACGTGGGCGTCAATTCCGGAGCCGCTCTGCCCGAAGCCATCCGGGGCGAAGAGGCCGTCATGCGGGAGCTGAATCTGGCCGCAGCGGAGGCCGGTCTGGACTACACCGTCGTGGACGCGGACTGGATTGTGGAAGCCGCGTGCGAAAAGGGCGTACTGAAGGCGAACGGCCTTGCAATCGAAGCCCTGCTTATGCCCGCTGTCCGGTGGATCGCTCCGGCCGTGCGGGACAGACTGGCGCGGTTTGAAAAAGAGGGCGGGCTGATCCTGTGGGTCGGATGCGTCCCGGAGGGGATGACGGACTGTGCCGCGGTTGACGTGAACGGAGCCGTCGGGAGCCTGAAGGAGAGGATCCGGTACGGGCTGACCCTCAGGGCGGAGCGGCCGGAGAGCCTCTTCGTCAGCCCCTATGAGAAGGAGGGGCGGCGCATGTGGTACCTGATCAATTCCTCTCCGGAGGAAAACCGGGTAGAGCTCGGACCGGAGCTGTCCTGCGAGATCTGGCATACCTTTACGGGAGAGGTGAACCGGGACCGCGCTTTCACCATGCCGCCCTATACCTCCGTCTTCGTCACGGAGGACTGACCGGTCCCGGACATTCAAGGTTCCCGACAGCGCCGGATTTCCCCCGGAAATTTTCCCCAAACCCATTGACAAAGCCCGCGGGCCGTGCTATAATATACACCGTTCACGGGCTTGTAGCTCAGTTGGGAGAGCGCTGCGTTCGCAACGCAGAGGTCGTGGGTTCGAATCCCATCAGGTCCATAACAAAAAATCAGTCCCACGGGGGCTGATTTTTTGTTATCGATTTCGGTGGGTGAGTCCCGCATGGAGTTTCTTTCGATTGCAAACGACTTCGGCTGAAGCAAACTCGGAAGCCGCAGTTGGGAATCAGCCCTCACGCCCGTGGAAACTCCGGGAAGCCGCGTCAGCCGCGTCGGGGTTCGAATCCCATCAGGTCCGTTTAATTTTTATGACGATCCTCCGCAGAAACCGATTGACTTTTTCTCCGTCATCCTGTATAATATGCTTGCGCACTCTTGAAAAACTTCCATTTTCATGAACCAAAGGGGGAAACAAACATGAAACACACCGTTCGCAAGCTGACAGCCGTCATTCTCGCATCCATTCTGCTGATGGCGCTCATTCCCGCCACGGCCTCTGCCGCGGTTGCCGGACCCAGCGCGCCGTCCTTCGGAGCCGTCATGCGCCACACGCCCCATACGCTCTTCCCGGTGCCCGGAACCGCCGTCCTCGAAGTGACCGACGCCGAGACCGGACTGCCGGTTGCCGGAGCGAAGTACGACCTGTACCGGATCTCCGCGTACGGCGGGAAGGACACGAAGGTTGCCTCCTCCGCCACCAACAAGGACGGCCTGATCACCGTCAGCCATGCCATGACCGGATCCTTCTACTGGGTTGCGGCCGGAGAGACCGAGGGCTATGCCGCGGATGAAACGAAGCATGAGTTCTCCGTCATCGGCGCGCACCGTACCGTCACCGGGATCGCTCTGGCGAAGCCCGTGATCGAAGAGGAGGCGGAAGAGGAACCGGCGGCCATCGCGGAAGAGGAAGCGGCTGTCGAAACCGAGGCTGAGGCCGAAACCGACGCCGTCACCGATCTGCTCTTCGGCGGCTGGGACACGGACGTGGATCCCGAGATCACCGACGAGCTCAAGGCCATTTTTGAGAAGGGAATCGAAGGCCTGCTGGGCGTGACCTACGAGCCCTATTCCTACTATGCCTCCCAGATCGTGGCCGGACGGAACCACTGCTTCCTTTGCACCGCGACTCCGGTCGTTCCGGATGCCGAGCCCTACTTCGCCTTCGTGTTCCTCTATGAGGATCTGGAGGGCAATGTGGAGCTGACGAAGATCATCACCATGGATGAGTTCCTGGAAGGCGCCTTCGACACCATCGACTCTCTGCTGGGCGAGACCGCGGCGATCCTCGGTGAATAAGCGGACCCGAAGCGGACTCAGCTGAAACCGAATACTTCCATGACCGGGACGGACAGGATCTGCCCCGGTTTTTTGTTCTCCGGCAGGTCCCGGGCGGACGCAACCGGCGGTAGAGAAAAAAACAAACAGGGGGCCCTTGTGCTTTTCCGCCGTACGCGGTATCATGGGACTGCAGGCGGAACTGCCTGACTTCTGCGAAAAAGGAGAATCCATCATGACCTTCGGCGAAACGATCCGCTCTCTTCGGAGAAAAGCGGATTACACTCAGGAAGAGCTGGCGGAAATGCTCGGCTTGTCCCCTCAGGCGGTCAGCCGGTGGGAATGCGATTCAGCCATGCCGGACGTGTCCCTTCTCCCGAGGCTGGCGTATCTGTTCGGCGTCAGTACCGATACTCTGCTGGGCGTGGAGCTGGAAAAACGGGACCGCGCCATCGAAGCGATCCGTGAAGAGGCGAACCGCGCCGTTTCCGACGGATACCGGCAGGAAGGGATCCGGATGCTGAGAGAAGGACTGAAGTCCTATCCGAATTCCCATGTTCTCATGGCGGCTCTGGCGGACGCTCTGCTGCTGGAAGGCCGGCTCGAGGAGAGTCTGTCCTTGGCGGAGTGGGTGATCGGGCACGAGCAGGATCTGAAGCTGAAAACGGATGCGATTTCCACAGCCTCCTGCGTTCTTGACCGGATGGGACGGCACGCTCAGGCGGTGGAGCTTGTCAGAAGGCTCCCGGAGCTCGGCTGTGACGACCTGCTCATCCATCTGCTCAAGGGCTCCGAACGGGTCCGTGAGCTTCGTCACAAGGCTTTGACCGACGGTATGGCGGCTCTGAGCTGTCTGTACTGGCTGACCTCGGCGGAGAACGACCGCGGGGAACCGGAGCTGGACGCCGACGAACGCCGCCTCGCCCTGGAACGCCTTCTCGGACTGTACGACGGTTTCTTCCCGGACGGGGACTACGGCTTCTACGCCCAGTTTCCCGCCCGGATCCACCGGGAGCTGGCGGTGCTCGACGCTTCACGGGGCAGGGAAGAGGAGGCTCTTCTGCATCTGAAGGAATGCGTCCGATTCGGGGTCGTGTTCGAGCAGTACGATCCGGAGGAGAAGAGAACGTCCCTCTTCTTCCGCGGAGAGGCGGACGGCGGATGGGTGAGGAATGAGCCGGGATCGGAGGGCTGGGACGAGCTCCGCGAATGGCTGGCCGATCCGCTCTTCGACGGAATCCGGGAGAGGATCGGCCCAGCGGAGGAATAGGAGGAAAGAACCCGCGTCCAACCGGCGGTTGTACTCCGGTCAAACAGGAATCCATTGCGCGCGCCGGATTTATCTGGTATAATTACGGCGAGAGCAGGGCCCGCTTATCTTTTGGACCGGAGGAAGACATGGAGAACATCGGAAAGAGAATCAGGGATCTCAGAAAGGCGAAGGATCTGACGCAGGTTCGGCTGGCGGACTATCTCGGCGTGAGCGAACAAGCCGTGAGCAAGTGGGAAACGAGCGCGGCGACACCCGACCTCTGGCTGATCGAGCCGCTGACCCGCGTCCTCGGCGTGACGGCGGACGAGCTTCTCGGCATCGAACAGCCGAAGACGGATCAGTGCAAGGAATTCGAGGAGCGCGTGGAGCGGATCTTCCTGGAGAGCTGGCCGGGGGAATTCCCGCCGACCTTCGACACGAAAAAGGCCGCGGAGGAACAGTTGAGCCGCGGCGTCATACCGGAGGATGTGACCGACGAAGCCATCCGCTCATGGATCCCCTATCTGAAAATGCTGGACGAACAAGGTGGGGAGGACGCAAGCAGGAATGGCAAGCCTGGGGAGGCGGATTTCCGCGATCTGCTCCGGTTCCGCGCCCTTGAGGGAGACGTCGACGCGCTGGATCTTCTGGCGGCACTCGGTCCGTATCAGCTCACCGAAGGACGGCGGAGCGGTTACGCCCGGGTGTTCGCGCTGGCCAAGATTTTGGGGGCGACGGAAATCGTGGACATCGGATGCGGGAACATTCCGCACATCGATACGATCCTCGACAGCCCGGGCCTGCGCTATACCGGTCTCTGCTCGTGGGCGGACAACGAACGCTTCAACCGCCTTCTCCGGCCGTACGCTCCCGACGTGAAGTACGAAAAAAAGAAATATCCCTGTCCGGTCGAGACCGGGGAAGGCGCGATGGGACTGGCGTTCATGTTCCATATCCTGCCGGAGACGGCAGACGGACTGATGGACGCGCTGGCAGGGGATTTCGACCGGGTTGTGGTTCAGGTGTGGGACGATTACGAAGCGGCGTTCCGCAGAGCCTTCGCCGGCTTTTCCGTGCGGATCCTCTGCGAGAGTGAATTTTACGGGCGGTTCACGGGGACCATGCGGCGGCGCCAAATGATCTGCTTCGCAACAAGGATCCGCGAGGATATCCGGACGCTCGACGAGATTCGGTACGATTGGTACGACACGCGCTTCCTGTACGGGGACGACCGCTTCCGCAGGGAGTACCACCGGAATTGGGACGAGGCAACGCGGAGGATGGGTTCCTTCAGCAGTATGGAGGTAGACGAATGGTTCAAAAGTGGGATCGTGCCGTCCTTCGATCTGTCCGAAGGGGAACAGGAGATTCTCGCCGCGCAGCTGGGAAACCGGAAAAACGGTGTGCACTTTATGACGGAAGTGACGGCGGACGGCTACGTTGAGGGGTATGTCTACAAGGACCCGGATTCCATGCCTCGTCTGGAGCGCAACGGGAGCGGGGATTTCGTGCTGGATGGCCCCTGCTCCTTTGAAGGCAGACCGTACTGGTACGCCGCTTATGTGCGGGACGGACTGCTGCGCACAATCGAGGCGTTCGTGGTACCCGAGGATATGGGAAAACCGGACCGCGGCTTCCGGTTCCGCGAGGAATGGCTCAGACAGCGCGAGGAATGGGCGAAGAATTTTTAACTTTTTCACACCAAAAAGACGGAGGGATCTTTTCGGGATCCTTCCGTCTTTTTGCAGATAGGGTATTTTACGCCGTAACCTGCTTGGCCTTGAGCAGCTTGTCGGCCTTGTCCAGCATGCCGGAGTCCTGACGCTGGGCCATGACGAGCCTCCAGTAGAAGCCCTTCTTGTCCAGAAGCTCCTGATGGGTTCCGAACTCCACCAGATGCCCCTTGTCCAGCACGATCAGCCGGTCGGCATTGCGGAGCGTGGACAGCCGATGGGCGATGTCTCCGTGTCCAGAGCCGCGGTGGCCTCGTCCAGGATCAGGATCTTCGGGTTGTGGATCAGGGCGCGGGCGATGGCCACTCTCTGACGCTCACCGCCGGAGAGGGAGTAGCCCTTCTCGCCGATCATGGTGTTGTACCCGTCCGGCAGATTGACGATGAAGTCGTGGGCGTTGGCCAGCTTGGCGGCGGCGATGACCTCCTCGTCCGTGGCGTGGGGCTTGGCGTACTTGATGTTGTCCCGGATAGAGCCGGAGAACAGGTGGGTCTCCTGAAGCACCACGCCGATCTGGGACCGGAGCGCGTTCTGGGAGATGTCCTTGATGTTGACGTCGTCGATGAGGATAGCGCCGTCGGTCACGTCATACAGACGCATGAGCAGGTTGATGAGGGTCGTCTTGCCGGAGCCGGAATGGCCCACGACGCCGATCATCTCGCCCTTCTTCACGGTCAGGTTGATGTCCTCCAGCACGGGGTTGTAGCTGTCGTAGCCGAAGGTCACGTGGTCGAAGGTGACGTCGCCCTCGATGTCGATGTCGATCGGAAGGTTGATGTCCGCCACCTCGGGCTGTTCCTCCAGGATCTCCAGCACCTTGCCGAGAGAGGTCAGGAACGCGGAGATCTGGCGCGGGATGCCCGTGATCCAGAGCAGCGGCCCGTAGATGATGTTGGCGTAGGAGTTGAACTGGTGCAGGTCGCCGTAGTTCATGGTCCCCTTGAACAGCAGGTAGTTGCCGTAGAACAGGATCAGGTAGGAGCCGATTCTCGTCACGAAGCCCAGAAGCGGGAAGAACGTGTCGAAGAGGACGGCGTTGGATTCGGTCTGGGTCGTGTGGCGGTCGGTCCTCTTGTGGAAGGTGGCGATCTCGCGCTCCTCGTTGCCGAAGGACTTCACCACGCGGATGCCGTTCAGGATGTCCTGCAGGAACAGGCGCACGTGATAGCCCAGGACCCAGTCCTTCCGGTTTCGGTTCTGCATGGTGGACCAGAATTTGCGGACCAGCCATACCACGAAGGGGATCGGAATGAACACGAACATGGACATGATCGGGTTGATGATGAGCAGGAAGACCAGCGCCAGGATGAAGGACGCGCCTTGGGTGAACAGGGAGGGCAGCTGACCCGTCATGAAGGCCTGCACCGCGTTCACGTCCCCCGTGATGCGTCCCATCAGGTCGCCGGTGGACTTGTGGGAGATGGAGGAGATGGACAGGGTGGAGATCTTTTCATAGAGCAGGGTCCGCATCATCAGGGTGAATTTGTTGCCGGCGATGGCGGACAGGCGGCTCTGAATCACGCCCAGGATACGCTGGACCAGATCGATGGAGATGATGGCCAGAAAGATCAGCAGGAAGGCCCGGGTGTGCTCGTCCTCGAGGAAGGAGCCCACGGGGCGGATGCTCTCGTTGGTCAGGTAGTCGTTGACCGCCACGCGCTGGATGGCCGGCAGGATGAACTGGATGGCCAGGGAGATGAAGGAGACGATCAGCGGGAAGAAGAGCATGAAGCGCAGACCGCGGGTCAGGCCCCAGAGCTTCTTGTAGACCTCCGCTGAGTTGCGGCAGAAGGGGCAGATGGTGGTGCCGGGGATGAAGGGACGGCCGCACTTCGGGCAGAAATGCTCGTTTTCCTTATTCTCCACGGGCTTGCCGGGCTCCCTCCCGTCCCGTCTCTTCTTCGCCAGATCCTCGCAGGCCTGGACCAGCACGGAATAGCGGGGCAGGTTGCGTCCGGAGAGGAACTGGCAGATGAGGGTCGTCGTTCCGTCCACCACCCCGTAGAAGGCGCAGTTGCCGTACAGGACCTCGGTGGAGAAGACGGTGCAACGCTCCAGCTCGTAGGAGGACAGCACCCGCCCGTCCAGGATGCAGTAGATGCTCCGGTCGGTGACGGCGGTCCAGCCCTTGACGAACTTCTCCGCCAGAACATTGAAGGGAACGCAGTACATGAGGATTTCATCCGGGGAAGCGGCGGCGTCGTAAGCAGCCCGGTCCTTCTCCGGCATCTCATACATTAGTTTCATGATGAACCTCCCGTCGGATCAGAGGTAAATCTCGATGGTGCGGTAGGTGAGGCGGTCCAGCTTCGTGGGATCGGGGATCAGGAAGCAGTTGCCATCCATATCGAAGATGTAGATGCGCCCGTCCTCCAGCACGCGGATGTTGGAGAAGGGGTTGTTCAGCACGATGGAGACCTTCCCGGCGGAGGTGTCGGCTTCCCAGTAGTTGTAGCCGAACTTCTCCTTGGCGGAGGTGATGCGGTGGATGACGGGGGTGAAGTAGCGGATATCCAGCTCGGCGTTGATGAGATCCACGGTTGCCTTGTCGAAGGTGTTCAGGTTGCGGGAAGGAGCGGCGGATCACCACGCGCTCGAAGAATTCCTCCTCGCCCTCGGCGTTGATGATCTTCAGGGAGATGAGCCCGCCCTCGGAGGCGGAGAACCAGCTGTTTTCCGGGGTCATATTGATGGAGACGCGGTGCTTGAAGAGATCATCCGCGTTGACCTCGCCGTCCCCGTCCTCAGCGGCCTCAGCCGTTTTGGCTTCCGCGGCTTCCGCCTTTTTCGCCTCGGCCGCCTCGTTCTTCTTCGCTGCCTCCGCGGCGGATTCTTTTCCGGAAACGGGGGCGGCGGTCTTCTTTTCGTCTTTCGGCGTATTCTTCTTACTCATAATAACCTCCTGCCGCCCCGATCACATACCGGAGAGGACTTTTTTCATGGCTTCGCTCTGGAGCTTGTACAGCTTGTAGTAGACGCCGCCCCGGGCCAGCAGCTCGTCCGGCGGGCCTTCCTCGGCGATTTCGCCGTTTTCGATGACGAAGAGGTAGTTGCAGTCCTTCAGGGTGGAGAGACGATGCGCGATGGTGATGCAGGTGCGGCCCTCCACCAGCTTGGCCAGGGCGTCGCTGATGAGCCGCTCGGTTTCGGTGTCCATGGCCGCCGTGGCCTCGTCCAGGATCAGGATGGACGGGGACATGAGCAGGGCGCGGGCGATGGAGACGCGCTGGCGTTCGCCGCCGGACAGGGACCGGGAGCCGGAGCCGACCTCGGTTTCATATCCCTCGGGCAGGCGGACGATGAAGTCGTGGGCGTTCGCCGCCTTGGCCGCCGCGATGACCTCCTCCATGGTGGCCTCCGGTCTGGCGTAGCGGATGTTGTCGGCGATGGTGCCGCGGAACAGGAAAATCTCCTGGGACACGATGGCAATGTTCCGGCGGACCGAGGACATCTTGATCTGCTTCAGATCGGTGCCGTCCATGAGGATCTGGCCGGAGATGGGGTCGTACATGCGGGTGATGAGGTTGGCGATGGTGGACTTGCCGGAGCCCGTGTGCCCCACCAGGCCGATGTTGTCGCCCGCGTGGATCTTGATGTTCACGTCCTTCAGGATGGGACGGTTGGGATTGTAGTGGAAGGAGACGTTCCGGAACTCGATGTCGCCGTCGAAGGTTTCCTTCACGATGGGATCCTTTGCCTCCATGACGTCCGGCACCATGTCCAGCACCTCGAACATGCGCTGTGCGGCGTTCATGGTGTCGGTCACCAGGTTGGTGAAGGTGGAGAAGAACTGCAGGGGACCGAAGATCATGCCGATGTACCCGAGGTAGGTGGTGAACTCACCGTAGGTCATATGCTCGCCCATGACCTGCAGGCCGCCGAAGCCCCAGATGGCCTGGGAGGACATGCCGATCAGCAGGGAGACGATGGGGAAGATGGTGAGGGAGGTGATGTTCACCTTCAGGTTGGCGGCGTAGAGACGGTCGGAGTATTTATAGAAGCGGTGAGTTTCCTCGGCTTCCTTGGCGAAGGCCTTCACCACGCGGATGCCGTTCAGGGAGTCGCCGAGCATGGAGTTCAGGGACGAGGACGCCCGGTACTGCTTGGAGTACATTCTCCACAGCTTGGGCAGCATCACCCGGAAGATCACCACGATGAGGGGCACCGGGATGAAGACCATGAGGGTCAGCTTCCAGTTCAGGAAGAACAGGAAGAAGGTCAGGCCGATGAAGTTCAGGGCGTTGAACACGAAGTTCGGGACGCCGTCGATGTAGAAGGAACGGATGCGCTCCGCGTCGTAGTTGACCCGGTTGATGAGCCGTCCCGTGGAGTTGTTGTTGAAGTAGGACAGGGACAGCCCCAGCATGGAGTCGAAGACGTTCTTCTTCATCTCATTCATCATGCGGGTGGACAGCTTGGCGTTGGTCCGGTTCTGCACGATGTTGATGAACAGGGACAAGAGGGCCAGTCCTACGATGGTGCCGAGGACGATAAAGAGCTTGGTGAGGGTGTGCCATTCGCCGTGCTCGTTGATGACCCGGTCGTAGAGGATCTTGCCGTTGATGATCGGGTTGACCAGAGCCACGGCGGAGGAGGCGAACATGCAGAGAATGACCACGGCCACCTGACGCTTATAGGGCTTGAGAAAATCCAGAAGCCGGGTCAGCAGGGCGTTCTTGTTCTGGCAGTGCTTGCAGACCTTGCGGAACTGGTTTTCGTAGACCCGTCCGCACTTGGGGCACTTGGCGTTGAACTGCTCGAAGATCTGGTCGTCCTCGGTGACCTCGTCGCCCCGGAGGAACCGGTCGACGAGCTCGCAGAAGGCGAAGAGGCGCTGGCGGGTGGCGTTGGTGCTCTGGGCCTTGATCTCGGTGACGGTGTCACGGTTCCAGTCCTCGAGGATTTTGTCCCGCTCCTCCTTTTCCGCGTTCTCGGGGATCTCGGGACGGGGCGTCTCGTGGCGCAGGGTCAGGAGCCTGGTGGAGGAGAGGCAGGTGTCTACGGAGAGGTCGGAATAATAATCCATGGAGAAGGAGTCCAGATAGTGGACCTCTCCCGCGTACTCGATCTTTCCCCAGTCATCAAAGTCCGTATGGTGTCTGTGCTGTTTCCGGGGGATGGAGTCCGGATTGCCCAGAAGCCGGTGGATCAGGCGGGTCTTTTTCTCGTAGACCAGCCAGGATTCCCCGAAGTTTCCGTCGAAATCCAGATCCATCCGCACGGCCATGGTCATGTCGTCCGGGGACAGCCCCTTTTCGGCCACGGCCGACGCTGCGGCGTCTGTGAATTTGTCAAGCGGAAGCATAGGTGAGCCTCCCTTTCCCTGATTTTGCGTCCTGTCGCGTATTATCCCGAAAAATTCATATTTTTCTGTACACAAGACTGCGCGTTTATGGTATAATACACAGGAACACTCTGCTGTCCGGCGCGGCGGATGCAAGAATCCCCGCCTCAACAGTCTCTTAATCATAGCCTCCCGCGCCGGAATTTGCAATAGTTTTTTGAAAAAAGTTCATTTTCGGCATCTGACACAAATCGGCTTCGCGCGAATGGAGTAAAAATGCTTAAAAAAACAAAGGGCTGGACGAAGAGCAAAAACGTCCATTCCAAGCGGTACAAGAACGATCTGGCCAACTATCTGCACGAGCGGAGCATCAAGTGCGTCACCGAGCGGATCGACGGCATCGAGGAGGTCATCGGCCGCTCCGGCGTGATCATGAAGCGGGAGGACGAGCTGGTCATCTACTGCGGCAGCGAGACCGTCATGCGGACCAAGATCGACGATCTTTACGCCTGGGAGCTTCTGTCCCTGGAGGGCGTCGTCATCACGGCCCACGATCTGGAGCACGGCGGGGAGGAGCGCACCGTCATCGCGTTCTATACCTACTGGCGTCCCATGGAGAGCTGACGGTGGAGATCCCGGTAGACGGACGGCTGGCGGGCATGACGATCCGGGAGGTTCTCACGCGGGAGCTGGGCTTTTCCTCCAATCTCATCAAAAAGCTGAAGTTTTCCGAAAACGGGATCCTGGTGGACGGGGCCTTTGTGACGGTGCGCCACGTGCTCCGGGAGGGCGAGCGACTGACCCTCTCGACCGAGGACCGGGAGGAGGACGTGAGCCCCTATCTGATCCCCGTGGACCTGCCCGTGGAGATCCTCTATGAGGACGAATGGATCACCGCCGTGAACAAGCCGCCGGACATGCCCGCCCATCCCTCCCAGGGACACCGGCTGGACACCCTGGCAAACGCCCTGGCCTGGCGGTACCGGGACCGGATCTACGTGTTCCGCCCCGTCAACCGGCTGGACCGGGACACCTCCGGCTGCATGCTGACCTCCAACACCAAGGACGCTTCCTATAAGATGTACGCCGCCATGACCGGAGGGCTGATCCGCAAGGAGTATCTTGCGGTGCTGGACGGGATCCCCCGGGAGAGGGAGGGCGTGCTCCGCTCCTTCATGCGCCGGAAGCCGGACAGCGTCATCGAGCGCCAGGAATGCGCCTGCGAGGATGAGGGAGCGAGGGAGGCCGTCACGGAATACCGGGTGCTGTCCGCTTCGGACGGACACGCCCTGGTATCGGCCCGGCCCGTCACCGGCAGGACCCATCAGCTGAGAGTCCAGTTCGCCGGGATCGGCTGTCCCATCACGGGGGATTCCCTGTACGGGGAGGCGTCCCCCCTCATCGCGCGCCACGCCCTGCATTCGGTACGCACCGCCTTTCCCCATCCCATGACCGGGGAGACGATCCGGGTGGAAGCGCCCCTGCCTCCGGATATGACCGGGCTGGTTGACGCGCTGGGACTGACCGAGTGAGGAAATCCGCTTCAAGGAGGAATCCGTATGGTACGCTTTCTGCGCCGGGTCAACCGCTGGGTTCACCCGCTGACGCTGTTTTTCATCCTGTGCGGGATCGCCGCCGCCGGGATCCACATCGGCTGTTATCTGTCTCCGGGCTTTGCGGACGCCTTCAACGCCGGACCGGCCTCCCATGTGCGGATGTTCATGGCGCGGCTCACCGGATGGATCCCCTTCTCCCTGGCGGAGTTCATCGTGCTGGGCTCTCCCGTCATCGCGGCCGTGGTCATCGTCGTGTCCGTCCGGAAGGCGGGCAGGAGCGGCCGGTATTTCGTGCGGACCCTGACGGGGCTTCTGTCCTTCGCCGTCTTTCTTTACGCCATGTTCGTCTTCTCCTTCGCCGCCGGCTACCGGACAACGGGGCTGGGCGCGAAGCTGGGACTGGACCGGCGGAAGGTCACCGTGGAGGAGCTGGGAGACACCATGCGGATCACGGTGGACCGGCTGAACGAGCTGGCCGGCGATATCATGATCGTCCGGGACCGGGGCTCCGTGCGTCCTTACTCCCATGAGGACACGGTGCGCCTCTGCCTGGACTCCTACGGGGCGGTGACGGACCGGTACGGGTTCCCGGCGAAGTTTGAGGCTCCCGTGAAGGAGCTGGTGACGTCCGATCTCATGACCTACACCCACATCTCCGGCATGTACACCTACTTCACCGGGGAATCCAATCTGAACATCAACTACCCCTACTACGTGAACGTCTACACCACGGCCCACGAGATGGCCCATCAGCGCGGGATCGCGCGGGAGGACGAGGCCAACTTCATGGCGTTTCTGGTCTGCATCGGATCGCCGGATCCCTTCATGCAGTACGCGGGTTATCTGAATATGTACGAATACCTGTACTCCGCCCTGTCCTCCGACCGGGAGCTGAGGGAGAGCATCCGGGACACGCTGGATCCCCGGGTGCGGTACGATCTGGTGTGCTACAGCCGCTTTTTCGACAAATACCGTGACAATACCGCCGCCAAGGTATCCAACACCGTCAACAACACCTATCTGAAGATGCAGGGGACGGAGGGCGCCAGAAGCTACGGCCTGGTGGTGGATCTGGCGGTTGCCTATTACCGGGATCGGCCGGGATCGTGACCCGCCGGAAAGGAGGAGGACCATGGCGATGACCGGAGTCCGGATCCGGACTGCCGCTCTGCTTCTGGCCGCCGCGCTGACGTTCTCCGCATCGGCCCGGGCGGCAGGTACGGCGGATCCCCCGGAGCCGGGGAAAGAAGAAGCCTCCCCAGGAGCGGTCCCGGAGGATATGCCCTCCCTGTTCCGCAACGACATGCCCTGGTACAAGGACACGCTGGAGCCTCTGATCATGAGGAACGGCGTCCCATACGTGCCGGCGGACTTCCTCGGGATGTTCCCGGGCATATCGTTCACCATGCCGGCGGACAACAATCTGCTGCTGGCCTCCGCGGACGGGACGTCCTACGTGTCCATCCTGCTGGACGACGGTACTTCGGTGGTCAACGGCGAGATCGGCGACACGGTGGGGCTGTTCCGGGACGGCACGGTGCTGTACGTGGAGGCGGAGCCGGTCTGCCGGGCTCTCGGGCTGGAAGAGGAGCTTTCGGATGGGCCGACGCTGCGGATCACGGACGGAAACGAACGGCTGACCATGGATCAGCTGATCGGGTCCTATCTGCCCCGGGAGGACGCGGCGGTGAAGACCCGCTTCGACGAGGAACCGGAGCCCGCCCGGCGGCTGTTCATCTTCTGCACCTCCCCGGAGGACACGGGCGAATACAGCATCGAGCGTGAGCTGGAGCGGTACGGCCTGAACTGCACGGTGTTCCTCTGGCACGACGCCTCCCCGGAGGAGATCCTGGCGGGGCAGTCCTACGGCGCGTACGGCGTGGCCACTACGGACGAGGAGGACACCGCCGGAGCCCTGACTGCCGCGGACGGGAGGATCCGGGAGATGACCCGGCGCAGGACCCGCTGGACCCTTACCACGGAGGATCCGGAGACGGACGACGAGCTCCGGTCAGCGGGCTTCTGTCCCCTGACTCCGGATTTCACCGTCACCAGCCTGACGGCCCTGGACACCATGATGGCGGAGCTGGAGGGGCGTCTGAACGAGCGGAACGAGGTCTATGTGTTTCTGACGGACTGCTGGAAGGGAACGGTGGCGGTGAGCCTGCTGCGGGCCCTTCTGGACAATCACTCCGACTGGGCGGACAGCAACCTGGGCGGATGACGCGCGTTTTTCTTCATAATTTATTATACAGGAGGATCCCCATGAACGAAGTCTATGAATTTCTGAAGGCGGCGGGCACCTATTATCTCGCCACGGTGGAGAACGGAGAGCCCCGGGTGCGTCCCTTCGGCACCATCGACGTCTGGAACGGAAGGCTGACCCTGCAGACCGGTCTGAAGAAGGACGTGGCGAAGCAGATGCTGGCGAATCCGCGGGTCGAGATCTGCGCCATGTCCGCGGACGGCCGCTGGATCCGGGTGACGGCGGACGCGGTGCTGGTGGAGGATGTCGACGCGGCGGAGCATATGATGAACGCCTATCCGTCCCTGAGAGCCATGTACGCGCCGGGCGACGGAAACACCGCCGTATTCGCGCTGGAGAACGGCCGTGCGGTGATCGCCTCCTTCACGGCGGAGCCGGTTGTCTTTACATTCTGACGATCTGACACACATCATCGGGAGGACCACATGCGACTTGTAACCAACGAATTCGCGCCGCTGAAGAAGGTGCGCGTGACGGACGGCTTCTGGAGCCGCTATCAGGACATCGCTGCGGAGAAGATCATCCCCTTCCAGTGGCGGGCCATCAACGACGAGGTGCCGGACATCGAGCCCAGCCATGCCATCCGGAACTTCCGCATCGCCGCGGGACTGGAGGAGGGCGAGTTCGCCGGATACGTCTTCCAGGACAGCGACGTGGCGAAATGGCTGGAGGCCGCGGCGTATCTTCTGACCATCCGGCCCGATCCGGAGCTGGAGAAGACCGCGGACGGCGTCATCGAGCTCATCGAGTCGGCTCAGCAGGAGGACGGGTATCTGGACACCTTCTTCCAGATCGCCGAGCCGGACAAGAAATTCACCAACCTGAACGAATGCCATGAGCTGTACTGCGCCGGGCACATGACCGAGGCGGCGGTGGCGTATTACGAGGCCACCGGCAAGGACAGACTGCTGAACGTGATGCGCCGGTTCATCGACCTGATCGACGAGAAGATCGGGCCGGAGGAGGGCAAGCTCCATGGCTATCCGGGCCATCCCGAGCTGGAGCTGGCTCTGTGCCGTCTCTACCGGGCCACCGGAGAGGAGCGGTATCTGAAGCTCTGCGAATACATGGTGAACGCCAGAGGAACCGAGCCCTATTTCTTCGAGGAGGAGCTGAAGCGGCGCGGCTATACCGGCTTCTGGGGCGGCGGACGGCAGGACCATGTGGACGGGAAGTACAACCAGTCCCACAAGCCCATCCGTGAGCAGAAGGAGGCCGTTGGCCACAGCGTCCGGGCGGGATACCTCTACACCGGCGCGGCGGATCTGGCGGCGGAAATCGGGGACGAGAGCCTGGCCCGGGCCATGGAGACCCTCTGGGACAACGTGACCAATCGGCAGATGTACATCACCGGGGCCGTGGGCTCCCAGGTCTGGGGCGAGGCCTTCTCCTTCGACTACCATCTGCCCAACGACACCGTTTACGGCGAGACCTGCGCGGCCATCTCCATGGTGTTTTTCGCAAAGCGGATGCTCCGGATGAAGGCCGACCGGACCTATGCCGACGTCATGGAGCGCCTGCTCTACAACGGGACCATCTCCGGCATGGCCCTGGACGGCCAGCACTTCTTCTACACCAATCCCCTCGCCATGTGGGAGGAGGCCACGAAGAAATCCGGCGCGTCGGGGCACATCCGCTCGAAGCGGCCCGGCTGGTTCGGATGCGCCTGCTGTCCCCCGAATCTGGCCCGGATGATCACCTCCCTGGGCGGGTACATCTATTCAACCTCCGCCGACACGGCCTACGTCCATCTGTACGTGGGCTCGGAGGCGGAGCTGGACGTGGGCGGGAAGACCGTGACCCTGTCCCAGACCGGAAACTACCCCTGGGACGGACACATCGTTCTGAAGCCCGGGGCCGGGACCTACCGTCTGGCGCTCCGGATCCCCGGCTGGGCCAGGACCTTCTCCGTCCGGATCAACGGGGCGGCGGTCTCTCCCGCTCTTGAAAACGGATACGCCGTCATGAGCCGGGAGTGGCGGGACGGAGACGAGGTCATCCTCGATCTGCCCATGCCGGTGGAGTTCGCGGAGGCAAATCCCCTTCTGCGGGCGGACAACGGCCGGGTAGCCATTATGCGGGGACCGGTGGTGTACTGCCTGGAATCCGCGGACAACGGGGAGGATCTGGACGCGCTTCAGCTCACCGATCCCGAAGGTTTCCGCGCGGAGGTTGACGACAGCCTCTTCCCGGGCATGGTGAAGCTCACAGGCCCGGCCCTCAGAAGAAAACCCTGGACCACCGGCGCGCTGTACCGGACGTACCGGCCCGGGGATCTGGAGGAATGCGAAATCACGGCGATCCCCTATGCCTTCTGGGACAACCGGGAGGACACGCGGGAGATGATCGTCTGGATCCGCAGATAAAGCAAAACCGCGCGCCCCGGTCCCGTCCGGAGACGGAAGGGAGGGGCGCGCGTTCCTCAGTTGATCGATTTGGAAGGAGAAGAATCCGGATGAAACAATCGGGTAGAATCGCCGCCCTGCTTCTGGCCTGCCTCCTGGCGTCAGGGTCCTGTTCGCGGGGGCCAGGAGGGATTTCCGTACAACCCGGGGAAAATGCGCCGGCCCCGGTCTCATCCCCGGCGGAACCGGAGCAGGCGGCGGTTTCCACGGACGGAGGGCGGATCGTGGTGAAGGGTGAGGAAAATCAGCCCTCCATCATCCCCTCCGAGGCTCCCGGGATCTATACCCCCGAGACCCGGCCCTCCCATGTGAAGCTGACCACGGATTCACCCTACCGGATCGTCTATACCACCTCCACCTGCAACATTCCCGAGGCGTCGCGGATGAGGTCCGGCTTCCGTATAATGACTGCGGGGACGGCGTGACGGAATGCGCGGTGGTCCGGGCAGCCCTGTACGACGGGAGTGAGCTGGTGCGGAGTCAGACCTTTACCTATTTCTCCGCTCCTGAGGGACGCTTCACCACGCCGGTGTTCTCCCTGGTGTCCGATCCCGTGGGCCTCTACGGCTACGAGGAGGGAATCCTGGTGGAGGGCAAGGCCCGGGACGACGCCCGGAAATACGGCAATCCCGAGGGATGGGTGCTGGGCAACACCAACGCCAACTTTTACAACGGCGGCATCGAATGGGAGCGGGCCATGTCCATGGAGTACTCCGGGGACGGAGAGGGCGCCTTCGACTACAGCTCCGACGGCGGCATGAGAGTCAACGGAGGCTGGACCCGGGCCAACGTCCAGAAGTCCCTGAAGCTCTTCAGCCGACGGACCTACACCCCGGACCACGGGACCTTCACCCTGGATCTCTTTCCCGGCTACCGGGATCCCTTCACGGAACGCACCGTCTCCTTCGCCAATACCATCCTTCTGCGGGGCGGCTCCAACAACGAGGGGAACAACGTCATTGCCACGCCTCTCCAGCTGAAGCTCTGCGAGGGCACCGGGCAGATCATCCCGGCCATCCGCCCCGTGACGGAGTTCATCAACGGGAAGTACCGGGGCGTGTTCATGATGATCGAGGACTACGACGCGGACTTCATCGAGGCCCATTTCGGCGTGCCGGAGGAGGAGCTGACGATTTTGTCCGGTTCATACGAGAACTACGGCGGAAGCATGTGGACCCTGGACACGGGGAACGACGGGGACGTGCGGGACTTCATCCGTACCATGAACAAGCTGGCCGCCATGGACGCCAAGTCCTCATCGGGCCTGGCCCAGGCGGAGGAACAGCTGGACCTGCGGAACTTCATTGAATACATGTGCATCGAGCTGTACTGCTGCAACTCCGACTGGCCGGACAACAACCTGCGCTGTTTCCGGCGGAACACGGACGGCTTTCAGCCCGACGCGGAGGGGATTTACGACGGCCGGTACCGCTTCCTGCTGAAGGACCTGGATCTGGCCTTCGGACACGGCCACGACGTGAAAAAGGACCCCTATCACACCATCGGCGGGCAGAGCGCGCTCCTGATCCGGAACGTGTTCAACAACCTGATGCGCAACGAGACCTTCAGGAACCGGGTCTACATGTACTTCTGCACCCTGGCGTCGGCGGTGTTCGATCCGGTTCGGGTCAGCCGCACCGTCGGGGACTTCACCCTGGCCATGCTGCCGGAGATGGAGTACACCACGAAGAGCCTCGGCGTAGCGGGCGGCTCCGTGAAGGCATGGAAAGCCCAGACCTCCGCGCTGACCTCCTTCTCCGTGAAGCGGGTGAAGGCGGTGCTGGAGGCCACGGAGCGGGAATCCGGGCGGAAGCTGTCGACCCTGTCCGTGACCCTGTCCGGGGAGGGCGAGGCGGAGCTCGGCTGGTTCCCGGCGTCGGACGGGGAGACCCGGCAGTATCTGCAGTCCACCCTGATCCCGCTGACCGTTCCGGACGGAGCGGAGGTGGAGGTGACGGGCGGCACCTACGGGAACGGGAGCCTGGTCCTGACCTCCGCCGAAGCCTCCGTGACGGTGGTTTTCCCCGGGAAAGCGGATCCCAAACCCGCCGACGGACCGGTCATCAACGAGGTGTCCTCCCGGAGCGCGGAGAGGGACTTTGTGGAGCTGTACAACGGCTCGGACGGGGAGATTTCCCTGGACGGCTGGACCCTGACCGGAAAGAAGACCCAGTCCCTGGACGGGTATGTGATCCCGGCCCATGGGTACCTCACCCTGGGAGACGGATACGACGCGCCGCTCACCGCCGGTCTGCCGAAGGACGCGGTGCTGACGCTGGCGCACAATGGGGAGACCGCGGATTCGCTGACCCTCACCGAGGTCCACTCCTCCATCGGATGGGGAAGGCTCCCGGACGGCGGGGACATGAAGACCCTGTATCCCTCCGAAGAGACGCCGGGCGCTGAGAACGGGATCCTGCCTCCCTTCGAGATGGGATACGCCGTCCGGGACGCCCTGGTGATCTGCGGGGAGAAGACCGATCTCGACGTCCGGCTGGGCGAGAACACCCTGCTCCCTCTGTCCCTGTTCAAATCCGCCTTCAAATTCGGACGGGACGTACACCGGACCGAATACGAATGGTTCCGGGACCACGGGAGCGAGAAGATGACCGTGGCGCAGCTTCTGGACTTCTTCGAGGGCACCTCCGTCTACGCCCGCTTCCTGCCGGAGCGGAACCTGTTCATCGCCCAGTGAGCGGGACGGGTTCCTCAGAAAAAAGACGATCATAAAGGACGCCGCTGTCCCGGATCCCGTGAAGGGAGGGGACGGCGGCGTCCTTTGCGTTCTTCGCGTCAGTTGTGCCATTCGGAGTTGAGCCAGGCGATGCGGGTGTTCAGCCAGTTCCGGAGATAGTCCAGTTCTTCCTCGTAGGTGAAGAGGGAGAGGTGGCCGCGGAGGTCCGTCATTTTCAGCTTCTGGGGCCACTTTTTGGCGTCCAGCTTCTGGCTCTGGGAGATGATCTCCGCCTGATCGTCCAGGAGCTGCATGAAGGCCGCGATCTGCCCGTCGTCGTAGAGCTGGGTCCAGCGGTTGTGGATGGCCTGTTTGAAATCCTTCTCCTGGGTCAGGGTCTGGTACCAGGGGGAGTAATTGGAGGCCGCCACGTGGTAGCCCTCCGGATACATGCAGGTGGCAGCGTTCTGGTTGCCCATGCAGGTGTCGTAGTCCCAGCAGGGTCCCATGTGGAGCTTGCCGTCCCGCACGTACATGTAGCAGGAGGTGGTGAAGCCCGAGTCGTAGTTCTTCACCAGCTCGTTCATGATGTACCAGTCCACGAAGGAGTCCACGTCGATGTACCGGGAGTAGACGTTCTTTCCCTTGTGCATGATGGCCTCGTCCGCCTTGACGATGAGCTGGCGGTACGTGCTCATGAGGGTCTGCCGCTCCTCCTCGTCCGTCACGTCGTCGATGGGCTCGGTGAACATGATGTGGGTGCCGGAGGGACAGACGATGCAGTTCGAGCAGTCGCTGTGGCGGTACTGGGCCTCGATCTCGAACAGGGCGTCCGCGTCCACCTGCCCGGAGCCCAGGGTGATGTTCTGGGACAGGACGTAGAGGCCGTTGTACTTCCCGTTGACGTACACGTCCACGTACCGGGTCTGCACGGCGTAGTCCATGCCGAGGATCTCCGACGCCAGATTCAGGGCGATGAAGTTCCGCAGAAGGGTCTTGTCGGAATAGGTGGTGATGAGGACCCACTTCTTCCCGGCGTTCATGCCGAGGAGGGGCGCCGCCTCGTCCAGCTTCATTCCGTAGGTCTTCTGGGGAAAGGACCAGCTGTAGTTTCCGCGGCCCTTGAGCTGCATGCCCAGGTCCGTGAAGCCCTCGCCGTCGTACACCAGGGAGCAGGTCCCCGGGGTGAAGCGGTGGTGCTGGACGTTACTCAGGCTCGTCTTACCGAGATCGATGTACAAAGTGGGCAGGTTGGTGGCCTGGGGATACGCGGCCCGCTCCTCCTCCGTCAGGGTGTGGGCGGAGGCCTTGCCGGACACGATGACCCTGCGGTTTCCGAGGGGCGTCGGCTCGGGAGCGGCGGTCTCCGTTTCGACGACGGTCTCCTCCGCGGGGGCGGGAACCGGTTCCTCAGCGGGGGAGGAGGGCGCGCATCCGTTCAGGAGAAGCAGGACGGCCAGGACCGCGGGGATCAGATGACTTTTCATGGGAACTCCGATTTCTGTGCTTCCGGTTGATTTTCCGGGAAGGGGATGGTATAATGGGGCGGGACTCAGTCCGCGGCGCATCCGGCCAGGGCGGCTCCCATGACCGTGCCGAAGGCGGAATGGGTCGGGATGATGAAATTCATGTCGAACATGACGTTCAGGGTGCTGAATATGGATTCCGCCTGAGGCACCCGGGACAGGTTTCCGGTCAGCACCACGTCCCGGACCCCGTGGTTCCGGGCGGCGAAGATGGACACCATGCCGATGGTCTCGAACACCATGTTGATGATGCCGAGGGCGATGTCCGCGCGGGTGGCCAGATCGCTGACCTGCCCGAAGTTGGAGGCGGTCATGATGTCGGAGAAGCCCGGTACGATGTCGGTCTTGGTGATGTCCTTGATTTTCAGGTCCACCCGGTCCAGATTGCCGTCCTTCGCCAGCTCGGCGATGTGCTCCACGTTGTCCATGTTCAGCATTTTCTTGGACAGGCCCACCAGAGTGCCGCCGCCCACGCCCGTGCCGCCCAGATATTGCGGTTCCGCGCCTGCCTCGGCATAGACCAGGGCCGTGCCAGTGCCGCAGGAGGCGATGACCGCCCGCTCCAGACCGGAGAGGTAGAGGCCCCCCAGCCCGATGGACTTGAATTCGGCGATGGCCTCGCAGGGAAGGCCGTAGATGGGCTTGGAGAGATAGGACGAGCCCGCGCCGGTGACCATGACCTTCTTCACGTCGGAAAGCTCCAGGCCGTTTTTGTCCAGGAACTTGCCGAAGGCTCCGTAAATGGAGGTGATCGGGTCGGCGGCGCGGACGAAGATGGGTTCGATGAGACGGTTTCCGTCGTCGGCGGCGAAGCCCACGATTTTGGTGGTGCTCCCGCCGATGTCGATTCCGATGATGGTGCTCTCTGCCATGACAGACTGCTCCGGACTGTACAGATGATTTTTTTCATTGTACCATACGGAGCGGAAAAAATCAATGAGGCGGCAGAAATATTACATTTCAACACAGGTCTATTCACGAACGGAGGATGGATGAGATGAAGCTTGGCGCAGAACAGCTCCGGGCGGCGGCGGCCGGGGCGGCGGAATGCGGAGAGGAGAACGGGATCCTTCGCTTGTCCAAGGTGACGGCGGAGCAGACGGAGGCGTGGAGGCGGGCCATGGAATGGATCGTGCCGAACGCACTGGCCACCACGGGGATCCGGCTGGATTTTCACACAGACTCTCCCTTCGTGCGGATCGAAACGGCCGGAGGGGCGAAGTTCGAGATCCTGACCGACGGCTTACTGACCGCGCAGTTCCGTCCCGTTGAGGGGGACCGGATCCTTGAGTCCGCCCTGCCGGAGGGGGAGCATCGGGTGACGGTGGTGTATCCCAGCCACGGGGAGCCCGGCGTGATCCGATCCGTGGAGCTGGCGGACGGATCCTCCTTCGCGCCTCATCGGACGAAGGAAAAGCTCCTGTTCCTCGGGGACTCCATCACCCAGGGGTGGAACTCCGTCTACGACAGCCTGTCCTTCGCCTGGCAGGTCACCCTGGCCCGGGACGCCGACAGCGTGATCCAGGGAATCGGCGGGGCGGTGTTCCTGCCGGACTCTGTGACGGACTTCGGATACCAGCCCGATACGGTGGTCGCCGCCTGGGGCACCAACGACTTCGGCTTTTATCGCACCCTTGGGGAGCTGGAGGAGCGGGCAGAGGAGACCTTCACCCGGATCCGGACGATTTACGCCGGTGCGCGGATCCTGGCCGTCACTCCCACCTGGAGGCGGGACGAGGGGGGTGACCGGGCCATGGGATCCTTTGCCGCGTGCCGGGAGCCGGTGAAAAAGGCGGCGGAGCGGACCGGGATCGAGGTCCTGGACGGATATGCCATGTACCCCCACCGGGACGAATTCATGGCGGACGACGTGCATCCCAACGATCTGGGCTTTTCGCAGTACGCGGCCCATCTGACGGAAGCGCTTCGGGCAGGGAAGGAGACAATATGCTGACAATACAGAACCGCGCGGAGGCCGGGGAACTGCTCCGCGCGAAGAAACTCTTCATATTTGATATGGACGGCACCATCTATCTCGGGGGAAAGCCCTTTGATTTTGCCGTCCGGTTCATCGCAAGACTCCGGGAGAGCGGACGGCGGGTGCTGTTCTTCACCAACAACGCCTCCCACGATCCCGTGTTCTACATGGAGAAGCTGACCAGGCTGGGCTTTGCTCCCACCACGGAGGAGATCTGCACCTCCGGCAACGTGACGGCGGCTTTTCTCACCCGGAAGCGGGCCGGAAAGCGGGTGTACCTGATGGGGACTCCCGAGCTGTGGCGGCAGTTCGAGTGGTTCGGGATCCCCATGGTGAACGGACCGGACGGGCGGCTGACGGATCCCTCCTCGCCGGAGCCGGACATCGTGGTGACCAGCTTCGACACGGGGCTGACCTACGAAAAGCTGACTCTGGCCTGCGATTTTATCCGGCACGGAGCGGAATATCTCTGCACCCATCCGGACTTCAACTGCCCCACGGAGACCGGCTTCATTCCGGACAGCGGAGCCATCGCGGCGGCTGTGACGGCCTCCACCGGCGTGACGCCCGTGTACTTCGGCAAGCCCTACCGGGAGACCGCCGAGATGATCGCGGAGATTACGGGGGAGACCAAGGACCGGATGATGATTTTCGGGGACCGGCTCTACACCGACATCGCCACCGGAAGACGGCACGGCATCTCGGCCACTCTGGTGCTGACCGGGGAGACCACTATGGCGGACGTGGAGCGGGCGTCGGAGGCGGAGCGGCCCGATCTGCTGCTGCCGTCTCTGGCTGAGGCTGACGAGCTTTTGTTTTCAGGGAATTGAGGAGCTTCAGCCGGGATGAACCGGAGGAGCTTTTTCCTCCGGGACCCGAACAGCTTCAGCCGTCTCCCCGGATCTCTCCGATCAGGGCGTCGGCCAGTAGATCCACGGCGGCCTCGGCCTCGTCCAGGGTACATCCCGCCGCTCCCGCCTCGATGAGCAGGGATCCCTTCGTGTACTGCTCATTGAAGGATGCAGAGCGCAGATTCACGTCCCGCATGAGCGTGGGATAACGGGAAGAGAGGGCGGTCTGAAGCCTCAGGGCCAGGGCGAGATTGTCCCTCCAATCCGGATGCTCCGCGCCCGCCTCGTCGGTACCGACTACAAACATGAGCTGGGCGGTTCTCCTGCCGTTCACCTCCGTGACGGGGGCGTAGACCGTGCCGTCCGGAAAGGTCATGGAATCCCGGTGAAGGTCCAGTATGTAGGAGATCGACGGGGCCAGCTCCAGCGCGTCCCGGATGGCCCGGGCGGCGTTGTAGTAGGACAGGTTGAAGTCCGGCTCGTCGAAGAGCTCCGTCAGATGGAGCGCCGGAATGTCCGCCTCCCGGAGCCTGTCCGCCAGCCTCTCCCCCAAAGATACCACGGACAGGCCGGGATCCCGGCTCCTCCAGCCCTCGTCGGCGCACTCCGCGAAGGCCTCGGTGCCGTGGGTGTGCAGGATCAGCACCACGGGAGCCTCCGGGCCGAAGGTCTCCCGCAGAACGGCAAGAGGCGGCACGGCCCGGGAACGCTCCAGCAGATCGGCGGGATCCGGCTCGTATCCGGTTTCGTTGGTGAAGCGGATCGGGTGAGGAATGACTCCGCCGTCCGCGTTTCCGCTCTCCTCATCCGCCGGCCCGTCGGGATCCTCCTCTCCGACGGGCTCCGGGACCGATTCCGCAGCCTCCGGAGACTGTTCCTCGGAATCTGCCTTCTCCGGACCCGCCGGGACAAGTAATGCGGGATCGGGGAGAGGAAGAGAGGCGGAATCCGGTGACGTCCTGTCCGACGGGTTGTCCGGGGAGGAAAGGGCGGCGGCGATGCGGTCCGCGCCTCCGAGAAAGGTTCCCGCCAGCGTCCGGACGATCCGCTCCCGGCTGAGGTCCGCCGAGCGGAGAAGGGAGACCGCGGACAGCGCGAACACCAGGGCGGCCATCCCGGCCATGGCCCAGGGGAGCGCGATGCGGAGCCAGGTCAGGGACGGATGGATGCGGGAGGATGGCGGCGCGTCGGGCTCCGGATCCGTCGGCACGGTCTCTTCCGCGGCAGGCTCCGGCGAAAGAGCGCCCTCCGGTACGGGGGCTTCGTCGGGCACCGTGTCCCGGGAAGGCGTGTCCGCGGGCTCCGGTACGGCGGGATCCTCTCCCGGTTCGGATGGGACCGTTTCCGGCTCCGGTCCGGGAAGGAGGGCGGCTGGGACGTTCGGTTCCGGTTCGGTCATGGCGGCTCCTGTGCATGCTTCGGTTCTGCATCAGACTATGCGCCGGAGGAGGAGGGCATGAGGCCGTCCGGCATATTTCCCGTGAAGGCGGCGTTGACGGCCTGGGCGATGAGGGAGGCGTAGCAGGTCACCATGGTGTCCGTATCCGCCCGGCTCACGAACAGGGGGCCGTCTTCCTCCGCTCCCTCCGACGGGGACGCGGATCCCGGCAGCGGGGCGTTCAGGGCCGAGGCGCGGACCACGGTGGGAATGCCGACGGAGAGGACGGGGCAGGGCATGGTCCGCCGGCTGATCTCTCCGGAGGAGTGGCGCAAGGCCGAGCCCGGGATCAGTCCGCAGTCGGTGATCTGGGCCACGGTTCCGAGACGGGAGCCGCTTCTGGCGCACAGAGAATCCACCGTCACGATGAGGACCGCGGAGGAGACTCCGGCCAGGGCCCGCACCGTGTCCGCCGTGTCGATGCCCGTGTCCCGGGGAACGCCCGTCCGGACGGCGCAGACCGCGGGGATCCCAGCCTCCCGCATAGCGGGATCGGAGGCCAGCACCCGGGATACGGTCCGCGGTCCCAGGGCGTCGGCCGAGGCGTTTTCGTTCCCGACGCCGCACACCAGAAAGGGACCCTGCCGGGGGATCCCCATGCGGCGGCGGTACCGGATCAGGATAGCCGAGAGGGCCCGGACGAACCGGCGGCGGGCTTCCGGAGGATCCAGCCAGAGGGTCCCGCAGAAGAGACTGCGGCATCCTCCCTCCTCCCCCTCCGACTCCGAGACGGAGAAGCCCTCGAGGGAAGAGGACGCCGCCGGGCCGAACCGGAGCGGACGCGCGGTCTCGAAGGCCTCTCCGGCTCCGTTTTCCCATTCGATGAAGAGGTCGCTTTCCCGGGTCATGAAGCCTCCTTCGGGGGAGTCCGGGCCGGGTTTCGCGCGCCGGAGAGCCCCGCTTGTGTTCTTTACCGGAAGGATACCCCGCGGATGGCAGGATCATACGGGCAAAACGGGGAAAACTGTGTGGATACTGCACAAAAATTACGCTTGTAATTGTGCATGTGGATGAAACTTGACCGTTCATTCAAAGAATATGTTGATTCTCCCGGAAAAAAGTGTTATAATATGGTGAGTGTAAATAACCCCGCATCAAAATGGGCGTCAGTCCGGCGCCGAAACAGGAGGAAAGACAGAATCATGAAAAAGGTGTTGTCCCTGATCCTTTGCGCGGTGATGCTTGCATCCGCCCTCGCAGGATGCACCACGCTGGAAAAGACCGAGACCGGCGACTACGACAAAGGCGCTATCATCGACATGTATTTCACCACCGAGGTGTTCGATTTAGATCCTCAGCGCAGCATCATCGACGATGCCCAGCTCAAGATCATGAGCCAGATCTATGAAGGCCTGACCAGACTTGACGAGAACGGCAAGTGGAAAAAGGCCGGCATGAAGAGCTACAAGATCGACAAGAACAAGGACGGCGAATTCGTCATTCTCGTCACCCTCAACTACAACCGCTGGAGCGACGGCCGTACCGTCCAGGCCTCCGACTACGTCTATGCCTGGAAGCGGATCCTGGAGCCGGACAACGCCTGCGAAGCCGCATCCCTTCTGTACGAAGTGAAGAACGCCCGCGCCATCAAGGAAGGCGACCGCACCGTGGACGACCTGGGCGTGGCTGCCGTCGATACCTACACCCTCGAGATCAAGTTCGAGGAGAAGGTTGACCTGGACCAGTTCTTCGAGACCACCTCGTCCATCGCCCTGGTTCCCCTCCGCGAGGACGTCATCACCCGTTACGTGAACGACAAGACCGGCGAGGACCAGTGGGCCTGCAAGGGTACCTACATTGTCACCAACGGTCCCTTCTGCCCGAAGGAAATGGTGGGCGGCTCCGTGCTGAGACTGGAGCGCTCCTCCTACTACTACACCAACCCCGACAAGGACGAGGTTCCCGACAAGTTCGTCATCCCCTACCGCCTCCTGACCAAGTACGAGACCGGCAACGCGGAGGCCCAGCTGATGGCCCTCACCAGCGGCAACCTGTTCTACGACGGCGAGCTGCCTCTCTCAGCCCGCGCCCAGTACGCCTCCAGCGCGACCGTCAGCGACATGATGGTGACCCACACCTACGTGTTCAACACCACCAATCCCCTGTTTGAAAAGGCTGAGGTCCGCCGCGCCCTGTCCATGGCCATCGATCGGAACCAGATCGTGAACATCGTGACCTTCGCCAAGCCCGCCACCGGCTACATCCCCTACAGAGTCTTCGACTCCACCAACGGAACCTCCTTCCGTGACGCGGGCGGCGCCCTGATTTCCTCCTCCGCCGACACCGCCGGAGCGAAGAGCCTCCTGCAGAGCGCGGGCGTGACCTCCGGGTCCTTCACCCTGACCGTCCGCAACAACGAGGTCGACATGGCCGTGGCCGATTACGTGGCCGGCGTGTGGAACGACCTGGGCTTCAACGTCACCGTGGAAGCGGTGAAGGGCACCGTGAACGCCGAAGACAACGTCATCACCAACGACAACTTCCAGAAGCTCTACGACAACGGCAGCTTCGACGTCATCGCCATCGACATGACCATGCTGGCTCCCGACGCCTTCAACGCCCTGTCCCAGTTCGCGGTTTCCTACTCCGGCAACGGCGTGGACATGGATTCCGAGACCTACGACCTCTACGGACACATCACCGGCTATTCCAACCCCGACTACGACGCCATCATCGATCAGGCTTACGCCGAGAAGGACAGAGCCGCCAGAGCCTCCTACCTGCATCAGGCCGAGACCAAGCTCCTGGAAGACATGCCCGTGATCCCGCTGGTGTTCCTGCAGGATGCCTACATCTACACCGACGCCCTCTCCGGCATCAAGAGCGACTACTACGCCACGAGAAACTTCAAGAAGACCCAGCTCAAGGATTACATGACCTACAAGGCCAAGACCGATACCATTGACGCCGCGGCCGCCGAATCCGAAATCGCCGGCTGATCCGAAGAAGCGCCGAACGAACATCAACAGAAGACGGACTGAGAGAAAACGGGGAGCCTTCGACTTCCCGTTTTCGTTTGTCCGCATTGGGAGGCTTACATGCCGGAAACTTTCCATTCCTCCGAGCAGGTACAGGTGTTCATTCTCTACCTGCTGGAGAAGATCGGCTATCCGCTGGAATACAACGATCTGGCCAGCATTGTGCTGCGGGACGGATACGTCGATTATTTCGATTTTGTCAAGAATTTTCACGATCTGCTGGAAAAGGGCCACATTCGCGCCGTTGAGACCGAGGCGTCCGAAGATTCCGGCGAGGAGTCCGACGGGGATGCGGGAAATGAGACTCCCGCCGAACCGGAGCGCTCCGCCGCGGGACCGGAGGAGACCGGGAGTCCCGATCCGGCGGCGGAGAACGGGAAGGGCCCGGATCCCGATGACGAATCGGACGGAGACGTGAAGCTCTACGGACCGGCGGAGAAGGAGGAGACGTCCCGCGAAGAGGAAAAGCAGACCTCCTACGCGGTGACCTCCACAGGACGGATGATCGCCCGGGGGCTGTCCGACGATCTTCTGCTGGCCGCGGTCCGGGAGAAAAGCTACATCAGCGCCATGCGGCACCTATCCCTGGAGAAGCGCGGCGCGGTCTGGAACCACTCCGTGGAAAAGGATGGGGAGGGGTACGTGTTCCACTGCTCCATCCGGGACCGGGACGGCCTGGCCTTCCATCTGGACCTGCGGGCGGATTCCTATCCGCAGGCCGAGCGGATGCGGATGAATTTCGAGGACAAGCCCGACGTGGTGTACCGCGGCATCGTGGCCATGGTGACCGGGAACGTCAATTACCTGTTTGAAAAATAGAGAAGCGAATGCATGGATCGGACGATAAAATCGTCGGTTTATGAGGACAGGTTGTGCAGAATGAGCGCACAGTTCAGAAAAGAGTCATAAATTCCGTAAAAAAATTAAAGAAAATTGAAACATGTACTTGACAAAATCCAACAGTGTGATATAATGGGAGCAGAATTCAGAAACACGAACGGAGCGGTTTTTGGATAATTCGGATGAAATCCGCGCCCTGCCCGACGAACGTCTCATAGAGATGCTCCGGTCGGGGGAGGAAGCGGCGTTCGGCGTGCTGGCGGATCGCTACAGACCCATGACGGACAATGCCGTCAAGCGGTTTGAACCGTCCTTTTCCGGACTGGAGGGGGACGCTGTGTGGGGGGAAGACGATCTGAAGCAGTCGGCCGCGCTGGCTCTTTACCGGGCCGCCATGACCTACGATCCCGAAAAAAAAGGAGCGGAGGTGCGGTTCGGCCTCTACGCGAAGATCTGTGTCAACAACGCCCTGATTTCGGAGCTGCGGAAGGCAAAGACCGAAGCGGAGAGGAGAAGGCGGAGGCGGGAGCAGGAGAGAAACACGCCGAAGCGGGACGATCCTCTCGAACAGCTGATTTCCTCCGAACAGTCAAAGGCTCTGACCGGGGCCATCCGTTCCGCGCTCACGCCGCTTGAGCGAAGCGTGTTTGACCGTTATATTACAGGTATGTCCGTTGAACAGATCGCCGGGGCGCTCGGCCGGACCAGCAAATCCGTCAGCAACGCGCTGTATCGCATGAAGGTTAAGATCAAAGGACTACTGCAGACCAAATTTTGATTTTATTTCCCGAAAGGGAACTAAAATAGCGGAAGAGCCGACCTGTGGGCGTACCCCGTGCGGTGCGCGGCAGCCGGTTTCCGTTCAATCGCCCGGATAGCTTAACTCAATAGCGTTGTTGTCAAAGGTGACGGTACGAGTCCGCGGAGGGCACAAAATTCAAACGCCGGCAAGGCAAAGCGAGGAAAGAGAAATGTTTGAGGACAAGACCTTAAAGTGTAAGGAATGCGGCAACGAATTCGTGTTCTCCGCAGGCGAGCAGGAATTCTACGCGGAAAAGGGCTTCCAGAACGAGCCCCAGAGATGCAAGGCGTGCCGTGACAAGAGAAAGAACGCGGGCCGCGAACAGAAGGAAATGTTCGACGCCGTCTGTGCGGAATGCGGCAAGCCCTGCAAGATTCCGTTCCAGCCCACCAGCGACAGACCGGTGTACTGCAGCGAATGCTTCGAGGCCAGACGGGCTCTCCGGTAATCGCGAAAGCGCCTGAACAGCCAAAGGTCCGGGCATTCCAATTCACGGAAACAGAAAAAAGACGCGGATTCCGCGTCTTTTTTTGTTAATTGCAAAAAATCTCTGTACAAACCGGGGAATGTGTGGTATAATCAACATGAGTCAATATATAAAGGCGAATTTTGCTTATTCGCGGAAAGCGGCGGCATGGACGACAGCAGAGACAAGTACGCAAAACCCGGCAAGGGAAACCGGAACGACCGGGCAGGAGAAGGCAGAAGGCCGGATTGGAAACCGCGGGACAGATCGGATCCGCGGCCGGGAGCCGACCGGGACAGATCCGACAGACGGGGCGCGGCCGACAGACAGACGCGGAACAAGCCCGGATTCGACCGCCGCGGGAAGCAGGAGAATCTGATCATCGGACGGAACGCCGTGGCGGAGCTGATCCGGTCCGGTGCGCCTGTGGACAGGATCTACGCTTCCGGGGTAGAGGGATCGGTGATCCCCATCCTGGCCGAGGCGCGGGCCGCCGGCATCACCGTGATCGAAACCACGAACGAAGCGCTGGACCGCATGGCCGGGGGCGAACGTCATCAGGGCATCGCCGCGGCGGCCGCGGAAAAGGCGTATTCCACCGTGGAGGACATACTGAAAATCGCAGAGGAGCGGGGCGAGAAGCCTCTGATCGTGGTCTGCGACGGGATCGAGGATCCGCACAATCTGGGCGCCGTGATCCGGTGCGCGGAATGTGCCGGCGCTCACGGGGTCATCATCCCCGAGCGGCGCGCCTGCGGACTGACTCCAGCCGTGGCCAGAGCGTCCGCCGGAGCCATCATCCACATGGCGGTGGCGAAGGTCCCGAACATCGCCTCCGTCATCGAGACGCTGAAAAAGGCGGGGGTCTGGACCTTCGCGGCCGAGGCGGGCGGGACGGACTTTTTCGAGGCCGACTGGAACCTGCCCTGTGCCATCGTCATGGGCGGGGAGGACTCCGGCGTCAGCCGCCTGGTGCGCGAGCGATGCGATTTCACCGTTTCGATTCCCATGTACGGTCATGTGAATTCCCTGAATGTGTCTACGGCGGCGTCCGTTCTCCTCTGCCACGCGGCGAGGATGCAGCGGAAGGGCGGCTGAACGGGACCTGATCCCGAACCGGCGAAGAAAGGAAGGACCGCGGGTCTCCCCCATCGGGAGCCGGGTCCGACAGAGGATATGGCGAAGCATAAGAATAAGAAGAACTCCCTGTTCCATTCCGGGCGCGACGAAGGAAACGAGAAGAACGGCGCGCGTCTCACGGGGGATTCCATCGATCTGACGGCGAACCCCGGCGAGGAATCGGACAGTGATCTGGACATCAACGAGCTGTTGAGAAAGTACATGCCCGAGTACCGGGACGAGCGGGAAGCCGACGCCCGGATTGACGAGCTGTTTTCAGCGGCAGAGGATAAGACGGAGCCTGAGCCGGAGGAATCCGGAGCGGACGAGCTGACTCTGCCCCCCGATCCAGAAGTCCTTCGGACGGCGGAGGAGACTCCCGCGGAACTGCCCCTGGATTTATCCGAGGATTTTTCCGCGGATCTCTCTTCGGTCTTTTCCGAAGATCTGACCGGGGAGACCCCGGACGAGCTGATTCCGGACGGCGCGCTTTCGTCGGACGATGTGTCCCGGGCTCAAGCCGAGGGATCGGATGATGCGTTTGACGGCGCGGATCTCTTCTCCGGATCGGAGGACGGAGCGGCTGACAAGGAGTCTAAGGAGTCGTTTGAAGATTTCATGAGCCGGATCGGTCCGGAAGAACCGGAATCCGAACCGGCGGCCGAAGAAGCTCCCGCGGCTCCCGTTCCCGAACGGGGAGGCCTTTTCTCGCGGATCCTGAAAACCACCGAGGAGGAGGCCGCCGCCGCTCCCGAAGCCGAGCCTGCGGCTGAAGCGCCGGTCAGCGGGGAGGAATCCGGGATCTTCTCGCGCATCCGCCGCACGGTGGAGGACGAGGAGAACCGCCGGGCGGAGCAGATCATGAGCGACGAGGAGCTTCTGTCCGCGCTGGATTCCGCCTTTGCGCCTCCGGCGGAGGACGGCTCCGTGGACGGGGATTTTCAGGTTCCCGTATCGGAGGTTCCCGGCAGGTTTGCCAAGGACGACGTGATCCGGGAATACGAATTCGATCTCAGCCAGGACGGTCAGACGGCGGACAACGGACAGGCTCCGGAAGATCCGGCCCCTGTCTTTACCGCTTCCAACACCGTGGACAGCCTGAATGACAGCGCCCGGGATCTGGATTTCGCGGACGACCGGGCGGCGGATGAGGTTCTCGGTCAGACCGGCAAGCCCGTGGGTCAGGAGATGACGGACGAGCAGGTGATGGCGCTCTTCGGCGAGGTCAAGCCTCAGAAGAAGAAGTTCTCCCTGTTCCACCGAAAGAAAAAGCCGAAGGCCGCGCTGGCGGAGGACGAATTCCTGCCCGACGACGCGGGGTACGGAAACGGGATCCCGGCGGCTCCGCAGAACGGAATGCCCGTATACCCGCAGAACGACATGGCCGGATACCCGCAGGACGGTGCGCAGATCCCCGCCGAAGGATTCGCCGACATGCCCGCGGACAACGCTGAGCCCGTACCTGCGGACTGGAACCCGGATGTCCCGGCCGACTGGAATCCGGAGGTCTCCGCGAGCTTCGACGGAAATGCGTTCGGAGGGGAGCTCCCTCAGACGGACGGATCCGGCGTACCCGCGTTTGACGCAAATGCCGCGGAGGACGATACGGACGCCCTGATCGCGGAGGCTACGGCAGCCGTGTTCGGACGGAACAGCCGCGCGGACCAGACCGTCCCCGACGCTCCGTACAACGCAGTTTCCGACGTCTCCGGTGCTGTTCCCGAAGCGGAAAACGGCGGACAGCTGTGGGAGGATCTGCAGTACGCGGAAGAAATGGCGAAGGAAACCGGTTCGTCCGGCGATGCGTTCGACGGATTCGGGGAATTCCCGGAGAGCGGAAGCATTGATGACGAGGTGGAGGCCCTGTGGCGTCAGGCGACGGCGGGGAACGAATCCGTCGATGCCTCTTCAGCGGATCCCGTCTTTGCCGACGACGGCTTCGGAGCCGCTTCGGACAATCCCGTCCCCGCAGAGCAGACGGCCCCGGCACCCGGAACGTCCGGCGGATGGGCCCGGTTCGCGGAAAAGGCCGCACGGACAGCAGATGCCGCGGAACCGGAGATTCCCGCGTCCGACGGAAACGCCGATCAGATGTGGGAGGACGCCGCCGCCGCACTTCAGAATGCCGCTCAGGAGCATTCCGTGGCGGTGAGCGCGGAGATGGGAACGGAAGCGCCCGCTCCGGAACCCACCCCTGCCCGGGAACCCGGAAAGGTCCCCTTTGTGCGGCAGTCCAGACGGTCCGCGTCCAATCTTTCCGACGAGGAACTCCTGCAGTGGGCGGCGGAGACCCTGGCGGAAAACAGCGTATCCCACGATTTCGATCCGACTCCCGCGCCCGCCGAAAAGGCGGAGGAGCCCGGGATCACCGCAGATACGGCACCGGCTGAGGCTCCCATCGCCGACGTGGGCGAGGAGATCCCCGACGTGGAGGCCTTCCGGGAGGATAATGCGGCGGAGCTGCCCCATGTGACGGCGGATTCCAGCATCCACGATCTCGAGAACTACGTCTCCTCCATGGGCAATTCCGGGACCCAGGAGCAGAGCGATCCCGGACAGGACACCCATACCTGGCAGGCTCCCGACAAGCCGTATACCGAGGAGGAATTCGATCCCACCGACATCAACCTGATGGTGGCCTTCGATCTGGATGACGGCAAGGGCGGACAGTCCGGAAAGGCCAAGGCCCTGGGCGACAAGCTGGCAAAGAGACAGCAGAATCGGGACACCACGGTGCGTCTGGACCGGCCGGAATTCGTGGACCGGACCCAGATCCCCGCCATCCGGAAGGAATACCGGAACCGCTCCCTGTCCCTCTTCATCCGGCTGGTGCTGTGCGTCGTGTTCGGCGTCCTGCTCTTCCTGTATGAAAACATCGAGCCCGTCACCAAGCTGCTGACCGGAACCGGGATGCAGTTCGGCGGCGTGCTGGATCCCAGAGTCTATCCCGCCGTATATGCCATGGTGAGCCTCCAGCTGATGCTCTTCTGCTGCCTCTGCGCCTACGAGGAGATCATTGCCGGCGTGAAGGCCGTATTCACGGGCATTCCGAAGCCGGAATCCATGACCGGCCTGCTGGCTCTGGCCGGAATCCTGTACTCCGCCGTGGTGGCCCGCGTCACCGAGCCCCCGGAGGAGCCCGTGATGTTCAACTTCCTGGTAGGTCTGGCCTGCTTCATGACTCTCATGAGCGCGGTGTACCAGAACAAGCGGGAGATGATGAACTTCCGCATCGTATCCTCCAAGAAGACCAAGCACATCGTGCGGCGGCTCAGAGACGACGAATCCGAGCTGGAGGCCCGGGCCTTCGCCGAAGCCGAGGATGCCTGCGACGTCATGAAGATCGAAAAGACCGATTTCATCGACGGATTCTTCGCGCGCCTCCAGAAGCCCGACCAGACCACGGGGACCTTCATGATGTTCGTCATGGGCGCCGCGGTGCTGCTGGCGGTGGTGGTGGGCATTATCGACCGGGTGAGGGGCGGAACCTCCGCGGACGTGGCGCGGGTGATTTACGAATCCCTGCTCATGATCACGCCCATGTCGGTGTTCATCGCCTTCTCCTACCCCTTCTTCCGGGCGAACCTGACGGCGAGGGACTACGACAGCGCCATCATCGGCGAAACGTCGCTTGAGGAGTATTCCAACGCCTCCATCATCAGCTTTGACGACAAGAACGTGTTCCCGTCCCTGTCCGTCAAGGTCCAGAACGTGCGGATCTACAACAACGCCCGGATCGACCGCGTCCTGTACTATGCATCCTCGGTGTTCGCCTGCGCGGGCGGTCCCCTGCAGGATGTGTTTGAGGACGTGACCAAGGATCTGGGGATCTCGTCCAGCGTCAAGATCTTCGAGACCGAGGACGATTTCCTGGCTACCCAGGTGGACGGCGTCAACATCATCTTCGGCGGATGCGAGAAGCTGCGGGCCCGTGGCTTCGTCATCGGAGACGAGGCCGCGGAGGACGACGTGGATCTCTCCGACGAGCTATCCATCATGTACATGTTCCGCGAGAACAAGCTGGTGGCGAAGATGTACATCAAGTACGAGATGGATCCCGACATCGACAGCATTCTGAAGCAGTTCTCCGGCAACGGCCTCTACGCCTGCGTCCGGACCTTCGACCCCAACATCAACGAGGAAATGGTGTCGAAGAAGCTCAGCATGAAGAAGATGCCCCTCAAGATCGTACGCTACGCCAATCTGGACGAGGTAGCGACCTACGAGGCCAAGGTGGATTCCGGGCTTGTGACCTGCGGACAGCAGAAGTCCCTCCTGCAGGTCATCGCCTACTGCGGCAAGGTGCTCCGGACCAAGAAGACCCACATCGCCCTGAGCGTTCTGGCGATTCTGGTCAGCACCGCCATCGTGACGATCCTGGAGCTGGCGGACCTTCTGCCCGGCATGAATTCCCTTATCCTGACCCTGTATCAGCTGGCGTGGCTGATCCCCACTGTCATCACCTCCCGCGTGTTCATCCGGTAATACGCGGCGTAAATCCGAACCCTGCCCCCGATCCTTGCACGATCACGCACGGACCGGGGGTTTTTCGCGCTCTTCCTTGACACCGGCGCGGAATTCGGGTATAATACAAGGAGATTGCTTTGACGAACGAGGTGCGCTATGAGAGAGGACATCCGGAGCTTTATCGCCGACGTGCAGAAGCCGGGGCGGTATACGGGAGGCGAGACGGGCAGCGTGTTCAAGGACCCGGCCGACGTGAAAATGCGGGTGGCGTTCTGCTTTCCGGATACCTACGAGATCGGCATGTCCAATCTGGGGATGCGGATCCTGGTGGACTGCTTCAATTCCGTGGAGGGCGTCTGGTGCGAGCGGGTGTACGCTCCCTGGATCGACATGGAGGAGGAGATGCGGAAGCGGGGGATCCCTCTGTTCACCCACGAAAGCGGGGACGCGGTGGGCACCTTCCACATGATCGGCATCACCATGCAGTACGAGCTGTGCTACACCACCATGCTGAACATGCTGGACCTGGCCGGCCTGAAGATCCGCCGGGACGAGCGGGGAGAGGACGATCCCATCATTCTGGCGGGCGGACCCTGCTCCTACAATCCGGAGCCGGTGGCGGACTTCGTGGACATCTTCTCCATCGGTGAGGGAGAGGAGGCGCTTCCCGAGCTGGCGCGGCTGTGGCTGAAAATGCACGAGGAAGGGACTTACACCAAGCGGGACTTCCTGTACCGGGCCGCCACGGAGCTCAAGGGCTTCTACGTGCCCATGTTCTACCACATCTCCTATCACGACGACGGGACCGTGGCCGCCATCGAGACCGCGGACGAGAAGATCCCGCCGGTGGTGACCAAGCGGGTGGTGGAAAACTTCGACGCCTGCATCCCGCCGCTGAATCCCGTCATGCCCAATATCGAGACGGTTCACGACCGGGTGACCGTGGAGGTGGTCCGGGGCTGTACCCGCGGATGCCGGTTCTGTCAGGCGGGCATGGTGTGCCGTCCGGTGCGGGAGAAGTCCCCGGAGACCCTGGACTGCATCGCGAAGACCATGATCCAGAACTCCGGCTACGACGAGATTTCCCTGTCATCCCTGTCTATCTCCGACTACACCAAGATCAGCGAGCTGACGGACCGGCTCCTGGAGTGGACCGACGACGCCATGGTGAACCTGTCCCTGCCCTCCATGCGGGCGGATTCCTTTACGAAGGAGCTCATGGATAAGATCTCCTCCGTGCGCTCCTCCACCCTGACCTTCGCGCCCGAGGCCGGAACGCCCAGAATGCGGGACGTGATCAACAAGAACATCACGGAGGAGGAGATCCTCAGAGCCTGCCGGGTGGCCTACGAGGCGGGGAAGAATCAGATCAAGCTGTACTTCATGGACGGCCTGCCGGGCGAGACCTATGAGGACATCGAGGGCATTGCCGCGCTGGCCTCCCATGTGGTGGACGAATACTACAGGACCCCGGGCCGGAATAAGGCGAGACAGCCCCAGGTGACCCTGTCCGTTGCCTGCTTCATCCCGAAGCCTCACACGCCCTTCCAGTGGGAGCGGCAGAACACCCCCGAGGAGCTGGCTGAAAAGCAGGCGTTCCTGTCCTCCAAGATCACGGACCGGAAGGTGCGGTACAACTACCACGACGCCAAGGTCTCCCGCATCGAGGCGGTGTTCGCCCGGGGGGACCGCCGTCTGGGACGCGCTCTGGAGGAGGCGGCGCGCCGTCACGTGCGGTTCGACGCCTGGGAGGACTGCTTCGACTACGACGGATGGATGGACATTTTCGAGACCGTGGGGATCGATCCGTCCTTCTACGCCAACCGGACCATCCCGGACGACGAGATCCTCCCCTGGGACATGATCTCCTGCGGCGTGAACAAGTCCTTCCTGCTGTCCGAGCGGCACAAAGCTCAGGAGGCGGTGGCGACGCCTGCCTGCCGGGACAAATGCTCCGGGTGCGGAGTCAATAAGCTGGTGGACAAGCAGTACTGCCGCTGGTGTCCCGGCCATCCCGAAAGCTCCGACAGTGCGGGGAAGATCACCTCCGACAAAGAGCACGTCAGAAAGACCGCGGAGCCGGGCAAGGGGAACGTGAAGCCCGCCAGACAGATCCGGATCCGGTTCCGGAAGTGCGGCGCGATGCTCTATATCTCCCATCTGGACATGGCGAAAACCGTCATGAGGTCCATCGTGCGCTCCGGCCTGCCGGTGTATTATTCCGAGGGCTTTAATCCGAAGCCGAAGCTGGTGTTCGGAACGCCCCTGTCCGTGGGATGCGGCGGCGAGGCGGAGGTGCTGGATATCCGGCTCATGAAGGCGGTGTCCAACGGGGAGATCCTGGAGCGGCTCCGCGCCGTCATGCCGAACGGGGTGGAGGTCACCCAGGTCTACGAGCAGAAGGGAAAGCTGACCGAGGTCAAGTGGGCGGAGAACGTCATCGAATGGCACGGAACCGATCCCGAAGACGGACTGGCGGAGAGAATCGAGGTGATGTTCCGCGCCCCCGTGATCATGACCAAGCGGTCCAAGAGCGGTGAGAAAGAGGTGGACATCACGAGCTTTATCCGATCCCTGAGGGCGGAGACGCTGGAGGACGGCCTGAAGGTCACCGCCGTCACCGCCGCCGAGCAGGAGAACTATCTGAATCCCGAGTACATCGCCCAGGCGGTGGAGAGGGAGTTCCGTGTGTCCGGGGAGCGAGGCTGGCACGTCATCGACCGGACGCGGCTGCTCCTCTCGGACGGCGAGACGGATTTCATCTGAGCGGAACGCGGACGGGTAAACGAGAGCCGTTGAGACAGGAGGGCGTCAGGAAAGGGCGTCCTCCTTTTTGACGCAGCAGATCCCTCCCGCGTCGTCCACCGTGAACAGGAACACGTCGGGGAGGGACAGGCGGCGGGAGGTCAGATCGTCGTCCAGCCGGGAACGATCCCATCCGGCCAGCTCCAGCCCGTCGGGAACGATTTGTCCGTCCAGGACGCAGATGTGCGCGACACCCTTTTCCGCCCCGGATGCCCGGATGTCCTCCCGGGTGGCGGTAGACTGCGCGGAGGTGGGAAAGACGGAAAGACGCCCGTTGTCCTCCAGAATGGCGTAATATACGTCCCGGAGGTCCGAATAGCCGGCCTGGCGAAGCTCCGCCATCAGCTCCTCGAGCTCCATGCGGTTCCGCTTCATTTCACGGAGGTCGATCCGTCCCCGCCGGATGATGACGGAAGGGCTACCGTAAAAGATCCTTTTCAGCAGATTGCTGCGTAGAAGGACGAAGGATACGGACAACTCCAGAACGAGAAGGACCAGCACGGAGAGGACGCAGTGGGAGAGAGGAAGATTCGGCGTGGTAATGGGAGCGGAGGCGATTTCGGACAGCAGGATGGTGATGATGAATTCCGAGGTCTGAAGCTCGCCGATCTGCCGCTTTCCCATGATGCGGATCACAATTACCAGAAGGAAGTAGACAACAACGGTCCGTATAAGCATGGTAAACATGACCAAAGGATGGACAAGAACGGATGAGGTTATTCAGTCAGTTCGTAGTTTTGCGGAAAAATCTTCAAAAAAGCCTTGACAATGCTGGTCTGATGTGATAGAATACGGGAGCTGTCGCGGGGAGGGATCCTCCGGGGGCATACCGCAGAAAAAACTTTGAAAAAAGTTTTAAAAAGGGGTTGACAAAAGCTCCGGTCTGTGGTAGAATAAACAAGCTGTCACCGAGCGGGGGACCGCAAGGGAAACAGCAGTCGGCTCATTGAAAATTGAACAACAACAATGTACAAAGACTCCGAAAATTCTTTTGAATTTAAAGAAGCTCTGAGTAATTAGAGCGAAAGATCTGACATCTAAGAGATCGGATCAATCCGGGGGAACCCGGTTGATATACAATTTTTTAGAG
>CACYWX010000007.1 GCA_902778205.1 uncultured Ruminococcus sp.
TGCACCCGAAATCAAACCACAAAGGCCCCTGCAGATAGACGCCCTCGCCCCGGTCCGGCATCAGCTCCGAAAGGATCGCCTCCCGCTCCGCCTCGTCCGCCTCCGTGGTCCGGTTGTACCGGCTGCACAGCTCGTGGCACCGGGCTCTCTGCTCCGGCATTCCCTCGGCGAAGGGATCGTACAGCTTCCCCGCCCGCATTTTCTCCCGTTCCGTCATATCAGAAATCCCCCTTGTTCAGACTGTCTCCATCATACCATGCTCCGCCGGTTCTGTCAAGCGGCGCGCGCTCCGATGGGCGGGATTTGGCTTGCAATCCCGGTCGGTTTGTGGTATTATTTATAGTGCGACAGCAAACCAATCGTTGGTTTTCAAACGTGCAGCAGCCGGAGCCCCTGACTGGCTTGATTTTCAGCCGGAGGATACCAATTCCGGCAAGCTTCTGTTTGTTGGCGGTGCAATAAGAAAAAACGCGCGGAGGACGGATATGAAAATCCTGTTTCAGGGGGACTCCATCACGGACGGCAACCGGTACAAGGACGAGGCGTCCCGGTGGGATCTGAACCACCAGATCGGCCATTCCTGGGCCTACATGGTCACGGGAAAGCTCATGGGGGAGTATCCCCGGCGGTATGCCTGCGTGAACCGGGGCGTGTCCGGGGACAATGTGCTGAAGCTGAGGGACCGCTGGCAGAGGGACGCCGTGGACGAGCGCCCGGACGTGATGCTGCTTTTGACCGGGGTCAACGACTGCTCGGCCGTGGTCCGGGGAGAGCTGACGGAGGAGGTCTACGGCAGAATCTACCGGGAGCTGCTCCGGGATGTGAAGGCGGCCTCCCCGGACGCGCGGTTCATTCTCCTCGAACCCTTCCTGTTCAGCGAAGACGAGAGCCGGGTCCGCATCATGGACGGGCTTCGGGCGTCGGTGCGGGCCATCGCCTCGGAGACCGGATCGGTGTTCGTGCCCCTGCAGGAGGAGTTCAGCCGCCGGGCCCGGGAGGACGGGGAGAAGTACTGGCTCTGGGACGGCGTCCATCCCACGGAGGCGGGCCATTGGGTCATCGCCCGGCGGGTGCTGGAATACGGAGCCGGGACCCTGGAAATCCCCGCCGGGGACGTCCGGTAAGGGAGGCGCGCCATGATCCGGAACATTGTATTCGACATGGGCGAGGTGCTCTATCACTGGTTCCCGGACATCGCCTTCCGGGATTACCCGGAGGAGGACGGACGCCTGCTGTACGACGCCCTCTACGGCTCCCCCGACTGGCAGCGGCTGGACCGGGGCGACATCGACGAATGTGACATCATCCCTCTGGCGGAGGCGCGGGTCCCGGACCGCCTGAAGCCCGAGATCCGCCGCCTGGCCCGGTGGTACGAGCTGACAGGCCCTGTGGAGGGCATGGAGGAGCTCTGCGGGGAGCTGTCGGAGAAGGGGTATTCCCTCTATCTGCTTTCCAACACCAGCCGGGCGTTTCACGAATTCCGGTCCCGGATCCCCGCCCTCCGGTATCTGAAGGGCGAGTACATCTCCGCCGACCACGGGCTTCTGAAGCCGGATCCGGCGATTTTCCGGGATTTCCTCGGGGAATTCGGCCTGACGGCGGAGGAAACTCTGTTCATCGACGACTGGGCCCCCAACATCGAGGCGGCGCGCTCCGTGGGCATGGACGGCATTGTATTCGACGGCGCGGACAGCCTCCGGGATGCGCTGCGGGACCGGGGTCTGCTCTGAGAAAAATCTATCCTGATTCCAAAAGCCGCAAAGACCGATAAAGGACGTATCAACGACATGAATCGACCGAACACACAGGACAGCCAGTACCGGAAAATGACCGAGACCCCGGTGGGGCGGCTCATCGTCACCCTGGGACTGCCCACCACGGTGAGCATGCTCATCACCAACCTCTACAACATGGCGGACTCCTACTTCGTCAGCAGGATCTCCCTCAGCGCGGGCGGAGCCACCAGCATCGTCTTCGGCATCATGGCCATCCTGCAGGCCTTCGGCTTCATGTTCGGCCACGGCGCGGGCAGCAACATCAGCCGTCTGCTGGGCGGGAGGCAGGTGGAGAAGGCGGGGCGGTTTGCCTCCACGGGCTTCGCCTGGGCCTTCGGAGCGGGACTCTGCATCCTGACCGGGGGACTGTGCTTCCTCGATCCCCTCATGCGGCTTCTGGGGAGCACCGACACGATCCTCCCCTACGCCCGGGAGTACGGGGCCTGCATCCTGATCGCCGCGCCCTTCATGACCTCCTCCTGCGTGCTGAACAACATCCTCCGCTACGAGGGGAAGGCGGCCCTGGCCATGATCGGGCTCACCTCCGGCGGCATTCTCAACATCCTTCTGGACCCGCTCTTCATCTTCGGGCTGAACCTGGGCATCCGGGGCGCGGGAATGGCGACGGCCCTCTCCCAGTTCATCTCCTTCTCGATCCTGCTGTCCATGTTCCTCACGGGCAGGACCCAGAGCCGCCTGTCTCCCCGGCTTCTCACCCGGGACTGGTCCGTCATCCGGAGCATCGTGCTGACGGGACTGCCCTCCCTGGCCAGACAGGGGCTGAACAGCGTCTCCACCATGGTCCTCAACGCGCAGGCCAAAGCCTTCGGGGACGCCGCCATCGCCGCCATGGGCTACGTGGGCCGCACCTCCAGTCTGGTGTTCAGCGTGGGGCTGGGCGTCGGTCAGGGATTCCAGCCCGTCTCCGGCTTCAACTACGGCGCAAAGAAGTATTCCCGGGTGAAGAAGGGGACCTGGTTCACCATGATCTTCGGCATCGCCCTGATGGGAGGTCTGGCCGCCGTCACCTTCGCCCTCGCGCCGCAGATCATCGGCCTGTTCCGGAAGGAGGCCGAGGTGCTGGCCATCGGCGGAGAGGCCCTTCGGATCCACTGCCTCTTCATCCTGTTCCTGCCGGTGTCCATGGTGGGCTCCATGCTGTTCCAGAGCACGGGACAGAACGGGGCGGCCCTGCTGCTGTCCTGCCTCCAGAGCGGCGCGGTGTTCATCCCCCTGTGCATGATCCTTCCCCATGTGGGAGGACTCGGGGTGCGGGGCATCGAAATCGCCCAGCCTCTGGCCTACGCCTTCGCGGCCGTCGTGGCTCTGCCCATTGTGGTGCGGTTCCTCAGCCGTCTTCCGGCGGATGAATGACCGCACGGACCGCGATGGGTCAGCCGTAACATGCAAGGGGCTGTCGCATGAACTCCCGAAAATGGAGAAATGCGACAGCCCCTTTTGGTTTCCTCGGGAACCTCGGAAACAGCGATTGAAGCGCGATCGGATGGGCGGGATGTTTGTTGTGCATCCGTATGATTCATGGATAACACGTATTCCCGCAATAGCAGATAAATGTCTTGGGGTTCCGGTCACACGGTCAGAGATGGAACAGGAATCCTTCCGTCACATGCGGATCTCGACGCGGCTGCCGCCCTGGCGGGTCTTGGTGACCACGATCTGCTTTCCGATCCGCTCTCTGAGCTCCGACACATGGGAGATGACGCCCACCAGCCTGCCGCTCTCCGACAGATCCGACAGGGCGCGCATGGCCTGGCTCAGGGATTCCTCGTCCAGGGATCCGAAGCCCTCGTCCACGAACATGGTGTCCATCCGGATCCCTCCCGCCTGGGACCGGATCTCGTCGGAGAGGCCCAGCGCCAGGGACAGGGACGCCATGAAGGATTCGCCGCCGGAGAGGGTCTTGACACTCCGCTCCGTGCCGTTGTAGTGGTCGATCACGTCCATCTCCAGCCCGCTCTGGGACTGCCGGTTGTCCGCCTCCCTCCGCCGCTTCAGCTCGTACTGCCCGCCGGTCATGACCAGAAGGCGCGTGTTGGCCCGGGCCAGGATCCGGTCGAAATACGCGGTCTGCACGTAGGTCTCGAACATGATCTTGTCCCGGCCGCCCAGGGTGCCGTTGGCGGTTCTCGCCATGGCGTCCGTCTGGGCGAAGCTCTTCTCCAGACCGATGAGCTCCCGGCTCTTCTCCCGGATCTGCTCCGCTGCCCGCCGGTTTCCCGTCATCCGGGACAGAAGCCGTGCGCGGCGGTCCGCCAGCTCGGTTTTCCGCGCCGCGATGACCTCCCGCCTCCTGCTCAGCCCTTCCCGGTCCGGCCGCTCTGACCGTTCCAGCTGAGCCTTCAGCTCCTCGGCGCGTCCCTCCGCCGCCGCCAGATCTCCCGCGGCACCGGCCAGGGCGTTCTCCTCCCGCTCCAGCTCGTCGAGGATGGCAGCCCGGACGCTTCTTAAGCGGTCGCGCTCCCGGACGGCGGTCTGACGGTCCGGCAGGGTCAGCTTGTCCGCCCATCCGGCCAGCTTCTCCTCTGCCGCCTTCTCCCGGGCCTCGTCCGCGGCGATCCGCCGGTCCGCTTCTCCGAGGGCGGCCTCCATGGTTTCCACGGCGCGCTCCTCTGCGGGAACGGTCTCGTCCAGCTCCTTTTTCCGGGCCAGATTCCGCTCCTCCCCGTCAATGCGGCCGTTCAACTCCGTCAGAAGCGCCAGCGCTTTTTGGAGCTCCTCCCCGGCAGCTCTTCCCACCTCGTCCGGATCGGGAGCGTTTTCCTCGTCTGAGGAGGGAAGCAGGGTCCGGACCAGCCGCGTCACCTGTTCTCCCGCCGCCTCGGCCGCGCCTCTCAGCTCACCGGCGGTCCTGCTGGCGGCCTCCGCTCTTCTGACCGCTTCGTCGGTCGCTTTTCTCGCCCTCTTCAGCTCGTTCTCCCCCGGCGCGCCGTCGGCAAGGGGAGCCGGGGCGGGATGATGCACGGAGCCGCAGACGGGACAGGGCTCCCCCTCCCGCAGACCGGCCGCCAGGATCCCGGCCTGCGCGTCGAAGAACGCCCGGTGCAGCTCCTCGTACCGCTCCCGCTCCCTCTGCGCCAGATCGGCGGCCTCCCGATACTCCCTCTGAGCCTTGTCCAGAGCCTCCGTCTGCTTCTCCCAGGCCCGGGCCTGCGCCGCCAGATTTTCCAGATCCTCGTACCGTGCGGCGGCGGCTTCCCGTTCCCGGATCAGCTTTTCCCGACGCTCCCCGGCTCCGGCCAGGCCGTCCCGGAGGTTCTTCATTTTCTCCAGACGCTTTTTCCGGACCTCAAACGCCTCTCCGTCCCGTTTCCGCGCGGATCGCTCCGCCGCGAGGGTCTTCCGGATGGAAGCGAGCTGATCCCGGTCCTGCTCGCGGGCCGCGTAGTCCGTCAGCCGCGCATTCAGAGCCGCCGCCTCCTCCGCCAGACGATCCGCCTCGGGCTGTTTTTCCCGCGCGGTCTTCAGCTTACCCTCCGCCTCCGTCCGCCGGTTCAGCGCGGCCTCCCGGTCTTTCAGCGCGGCTTTAAGGGCCTCACCGGTCCGGTCGTATTCCTCCGCGCGGCCCAGAGCGGCGTTGACCCCGGCCAGCTCCGCCTCCAGCGTCTCCGTCTCCCGGGCGCCCCTGTCCAGCTCCTCCTCGTCCCGGTCCGCCAGCCGGAGCAATGCCGTGACCGCTTCGTCCGCCGGAATCACGCCGTCCGCCGCGACCTTCACCGTCTCCGCCAGCTCCTCCTCCCCGCCGGTATCCGCGCCGTTCAGGTACCGGATCATATCCCGCCGGGTCAGCTCGCAGCGGTTTTTCAGCTCCGCCGCCTCGGCCTTCAGCCCCTCCTGAAAGATCTGGTAGATCCCCGTGCCGAAGATGTCGCGGAAAATGGCCTGCCGGTTCTTCGTGTCGGCCAGGAGCAGACGCAGGAAATCCCCCTGGGCGATCATGGCGATCTGGGCGAACTGCTCCCGGTTCACCCCCAGAAGCCTGGTCACCTCCGCCGTTACGTCCCGCTCCTTTGTCACCGTGCGGCCGTCCGGGAAGAAGAGCTCCGCCTCCGCCTTCTGGGATACGGTACCGCTTCCCCGACGGGCCGGACGCTCGTACTCCGGGTTCCGGCGGATCCGGTACTGACGTCCGCCGTGGGTGAAGGTCAGGGCCACCTCCGTGGGCGTTTCCGGATCGGCGTACCGGGACCGCAGCATGGAGGGCTCCCGGCTCTGCCCGCTGGCCTTGCCGTACAGGGCAAAGGCCACGGCGTCGAACAGGGTGGTCTTTCCGGCTCCGGTGTCCCCGGTGATCAGATAGAGCCCGCTGTCCCCCAGCCGGTCGAAATCCACCGTACAACGCCCTGCATAGGGGCCGAACGCGCTCATTTCCAGCTTCAGCGGTCTCATGCTCTTCCCTCCCCGATCTTTTCAAACAGCGCGGCGGCGGCGGTTCTCTGCTCCTCCGACAGCGGCGCGCCGTTCTGCATCCGATAGAACTCCTCAAACAGCATGAGGGGCGTTTTCCTCTCCGCCGCATCCGCCTCGGGAACGAAGGTCCCCGCTCTGGTCCGGGCGTTGTCGTAATCCAGCTTCAGAAGGCGCGGATACAGGGTCCCGAGGCGTGCCGCCGCGTCCGGAATGTCCTCCTCGTCCGTCAGGGTGATCCGCAGAAAGTCCTCGGCGGCGTCTCCCCGGCGTCTTCGGTCCGTCATCTCCCAAAAGGTCCCCCGGAGCTCCCGCATGTCGTGAAGCGGGACCAGCGGCACGGTCCGGATCAGAAGGGAGCCCTTCTCCCCCAGCTCCGCCACGGTGACGGACTTCTTGTGGCTCACCTCGGAAAAGGAGTATTTCAGAGGGGATCCCGCATACCGGATCCGCTCCGAGCCCGCCTGCTGAGGGGCGTGCAGATGGCCCAGCGCCACGTAGTCGAAGGCGTCGAACACCCGGGCGTCCACGTTGTCACTTCCTCCCACGAAGGTCTCCTCGGACTCGGACCGGACCGCGCCGGTGACGAACTGATGGGCCGCCAGCACGTTCCGCACGGACGGATCCGGATTCAGCGCGCAGACCGCCGTTCTCACCGCGTCGGACGAGGTCTCGATTTCGGCGTCCGGGAAAAAAGGCCGCACGACGGCGGGCTTCAGATACGGGAGCATATACACGTTCACCGGTCCCCATCCGTCGTACAGCGTCACGGGCTCCACACAGCCGCGGTACACCGGGGACAGATGGATCCCGCTCTTCTCGATCAGACGGCCCGCGTAGGCGATCCGCTCCGGGGAGTCGTGGTTCCCGCTGAGGATAAAGGTCTCGGCTCCTGTTTCGGCCAGGCCGCAGAGGAAGTCGTCGAAGAGCTCCACGGCCTCCGCGGACGGGACGGCCTTGTCGTACACGTCCCCGGCGATCAGCACGGCGTCGGGCCGCTCCTCCCCGATGACGCGGAGGATCTCTCCGAGGATATGCCTCTGCTCCTCCAGCATATTGTATTCGTGGACCCGCTTTCCGATGTGCAGGTCCGCCAGATGAACGAATTTCAAAACGGGCTCCTCCCAGATTCCTATCCGCCCCGGACCCGGTCAGAGGCGTTGCATATGAATTCATTGTATCGGAAACGCCGGGTATTGTCAAGTCTTTTCGCGCCGCAGGCGGCATCCCCTGTTCAGAACGCTCCGAACGGAAAAACGCCGCGGTCCCTCCGGAACGGGAGAAACGCGCGGCGGCATGTGAAAAGAGGGTGTGGGGATCGTTCGCGGCGGAGGGCGGGGCCTTCGGGATCATGATCCGGCTTCTCCACGGCAGACGGACCGGTTCAGCCGGAATAGGTCATATCCTTTTCGTCGGTGTAGTACCGGTGCTCCTTCCAGATGTCCAGGATCATGAGGTAGCGGTTCAGGTCCAGGCCGCGGAAGGGGACGTTGCTGGTGGAGAAGATATATCCGCCGCCGGGCTTGCCGGACCGGATGGCGTAGAGGGCGCTCTCCCGGACCTCCTCGTCGGTGCCGGTCTGCATGAGGGCGCAGTTGACGTTGCCGCACATGGCGATGCCCTTCGGATAGGTGCGCCGCTTGACCTCCGCGATGTCCACGCCGGCCATGGGGTCAATGGAGTGGATGCAGTGGGGCTCGCAGGCGATGAGCTGATCCAGGATGGGCATGATGTTGCCGTCCGTATGCTTGATGGCGTAGCCGCCCATTTTCCGGATGTTGTAGATGATGTCCGCCAGGTACGGGGTGATGTACTCCGAGAACATCTGCGGGGAGAGGAAGGGTCCGGAGTTGTAGCAGTAGTCCGAGCAGAGCATGAAGGACTCGATGCCGCAGTCGAAGAGCTTCTTGTTGTACTCGATGGCGTTGTCGGCCATGCGGCGGGCGTCCGCGTGGACCGCGTCCGGGTCGTCGGCGATGCGGTAGGCGAAGGCGAACATGTCGTTCCCGTCCGGAATGGCGAAGGTGCCGTCCCCGTGGTGGGTCAGCAGGAACTTGTCCCCGGACAGCTCCCTGATATACTTCACGGACTTCTTCACGTCCTCGTAATTCAGGTAGGCCACGTTGAAGATGGAATACTCCAGCTCCCCGTAGACGGACACCATCAGCTCCGCGTTTTTGTAGAGCCTTTCGTCCCGCTCCTTTTCGCTGAGGTTCAGCTTGTCCAGCTCCCAGCTGGAGGCGAAGTTGATCCCCTCTCCCCGCAGCTCCGGCGTCAGCTGGAATTCCAGCTCGAAGGTGGGGATGGCGTCCGGCACGCGGCATTCCAGCGCGGCAATGGCTCTCTCTCTCAGGGTCATGATAAACCTCCCGGATCGTATTTCTTAACCTGACAGGCGTTTGGTTTATTATACCGCGTTTTCCGGCTCCTGTCAACGGGAAAAACGCGCACCGGCGGACCTCATCCCCTCCACCAGCTGTGCCGTTCGGCGGGGGAGGGAGGCTCCGGCAGATGGGAGGAATCGTTGGCGTACAGGACCCGGACCGCGCCGCGGGAGACCTCCAGACGGCAGACGGCGGTGTTGTCGCACCAGGGGACCTCGTTCATGCGCTCCGGCGGAAGTCCCATGGCGAAGCAGAGACCGTTCCGGACGGCGCATCCGTGGGACACCAGAGCGGCCGATCCCCCGTCGAACGCCTCGCCCGCCGCAAGGATGGCCTCCCGCATCCGGGCGTAGACCTCCCGCATGGGCTCGCCTCCCCGGGCGCAGAAGCTCCAGGGCTCCTTCACCCACCGGCGGCTCTGCTCCGGATCCAGTTCGGGGAGCTCGGCCCATGGCTTCCCCTCCCACTCTCCTCCGCCGATCTCGATGAGCCTTTCGTCGATCTCGGGAACCAGTCCGTGAGGAGCCGCAACAGCCTCCGCCGTCCGCTGTGCCCGGAGCAGAGGGCTGGTGCGCACGGCGTCGAGAGGCACCTCCGCGAACCGCCGGGCCAGGTACCTCAGCTGAAGCTCCCCGGCCTCGCTGATGTCGGTGTCGACGCGGCCCTGAAAGGTCTTCACCCGGTTCCCCTTCGTCTCGCAGTGGCGGATCAGATACAGAATGGCTGACAAATCGCTTCTCCTCCCCGGTCATTTGCTTCCGCAGTTTTTGATGAGCCGGTCCATAAAGACGGAGGGCGTCACCGGCTCCACCCCCGGGTCCAGCTGTTCCAGCAGCTCCGCCACGGCGTCCATGGTGTTTCCGTGGGGGGCCAGCTCACCGTTCTTCATCCCCGACCAGGCGTGGACGATGAGGAAGGAATAGGCGTCCTCCGAGGAGGGATCCCGTGAGGCGCGGTTGAGCTTCCGGGCGATGTACCCGAGCCCTCCCCCGGGGTGGTCCGCCCAGATCATGTACCGGGCCGACACCGCGGGCACGCCGTCCAGCCAGAGGATCTTCCCGTTCAGGGAGGCGTATCCGCTGTATTCGATGTAGAAGAGGCCGTCGATCCCGTCCTGCGCCGCGAAGTCTCCGAGGGAGTCCTCCCGGAAGCCGTTGTCGTCCAGGATCTCGGCGTACCGCAGACCGGCGCGCCTCATGGAAAGGGCCAGCTTTTCTGCCATTTCGGAGCGGGCGTCCTTTTTCCACCGGGAGGGGAAGGTATAACCCAGACCGCTCAGCTGCATGATGAACTCGTCCCGCTCCGTCCGGCTGCCGTAGAGGTACGACAGCATGGGAGCGGCCGTGTCCAGCGCAGCGGGTGAGACGCCCCAGCCCACGGGAAAATCCCCTCTCCGCCGGGAGCCGTACCACTCGGAGCCCGTGGCGAAGTTGTTCAGCACCCACTGGAGATTGTCCCCGTCGGACATGAGGATACAGAGGGTGTGGACGCTCTCCGGGGTCTCCTCCTCCGGCTCCGGGATCCCCTGGGACGCGGAGGCCAGCGGAAAGCCGCTGAGGGTGGAGAGGTTATAGGCGTGGTCGGCGGGCACCATCTGCAGGTTCATCTCCGAGAAGGACTTCACCGTATCGTACTCGCCGAGGGTGTTGTTGTAGCCGAAGATCACCGCGCCGTCGTCCAGATAGTCGTACATCCTTTTGTGGGCCGCGGCGTTTTTTCCGTCGTAGAAATTGAAATAGGCTCCCGCCATGACGGCGTAATCCACCAGCTTCGGCGCCATGGAGGCGGGCTGTTCGAAGGCGGCCGTGCGGCTGAGCAGGTCCCAGTACTCCGAGGAGCGGAGCCAGTCGTCCCCCTTGCCGGTCAGGTCGAGAAAGAGGGTATAGCCCGCCGCCTCCACCGCCTCCCGGGTCTCCTCCGTGGCGATGACGCAGTCCGTCACCCCCGCGGCGGATACGGCGGCGGATACGGAGGGATCCTCCGGATCGGAGGAGCAGAGGATATAGCCGCCGGGGAGACGGTCCCGGTATCCCGCCAGCAGGTTGGCGAAGGTGGCGGGCTTTCCGGCGACGCGGTTTGTAATCTCTGCGCCCCACTCCGACTCCATGTACGGGGTATACAGGTCCGCCGCGCCGGTCCGGATGAGGATCTGCTCGTCCGTGAGCTTCGCCGCCAGTCCCTGCAGGGAGGCCAGGGTCAGCTTCTCACCGAAGGAGCCGGGCTCCGGGATCCGCACCACGGTCTTCGCCTGCCTGCCCTTGGGATAGGGAGAGGTGAAGGGATACCCCGGCGCCGTTTCCTCCATGAGTTCATCCTCCACAGACCCGGTCTCTGCGGGTTCGGTCTCCGCGGGCGCATTCTCCGTCGGTTCGGTCTCCGCGGGCTCGTCCGGCTTCGCGGCGGTCTCTGCGGGGATCTGTGCCGGTTCCGGTGCGGCCCGGGAGCAGGACAGAAATCCCGGCATCATAAGCACAGCCAGCAGGAGGACGGCGGTTCTTCTTCTCTTCATCGGCTCACACCTCATAACAGCCGTAAGCCTCGAGGACCGTCCGGCCGATGTCGTACAGCAGGGCCTCCGCCCGGATGCGCAGGTCCAGAGGCGGGTTCAACAGGCGGTTCTCTCCCTCGAAGGGGCGTCTGCGGTTCCCGGGCAGGAAGAAGTTCCCGGCCTCGAAGGTGAAGTACCCCCGGTAGCCGATGTCCGAAAGGCCCCGCATGAGGGAATCCAGATTCAGGGTGCCGAAGAAGGGGGCCATGTGGGCGTCCGTGTCCCCCATGTTGTCCTGCACGTGGAGGGCCATGACGTGGGAGCCCACGATCCGGAGCGCCTCGTGCTGGGGCATGTCCTGCATATTGGCGTGCCCCGCGTCCCACACGGCATGGAAGAAGGGATGGTCCACCAGATCGATCAGGGCGCGGAGATCCGGGGCGTTGTCGATCCAGTACATGCCGTCCACACACATTTTGTTGAAGTTCTCCACGAGGATGTTCACCCCGGCTTTCTCGGCGGCCGGCAGAAGCTCCAGGAAGAAGTCCCGGTTCCGCGCGAAGCACTCCTCCTTCGAGATCCCCATTTCGTAGCCGGAGTGGATCACCAGCCGGTCGATGCCGAGGACGGCACAGGCTTCGATGCAGCGCAGGTTCATATCGACAAATTCGTCGTGGTACGCGCCCCGCTCGATGGGCTTCCCCATGGGAGCGTGGGCCTGGACGAAGGACGCGCCCAGACGGTCGGCCTCCCGGAGCACGCCGTCGAGAAAGGCTCCCCGGTCCGGTCCGAAGACGCCGTTCTTCCGGCTCCAGTCCATGCCGAAGTTATAGTCCATATACCGGAATCCGGCCTCACGGATCCAGCGCATGCAGTCGGTCTGCGTTTGAGCGTACTGGGAAAAATCCCCGGTGGTGGTGGCGAGCTTCATATCGATGTTCTCCTTTGCCTTCACGGACGTTTTGTTCTCTTTGCTCCATCATAGCAAATCCTCGGCGGGAAAGCAAGGGATCCGGCGAAAAAAACGGAGGCCGGGTTGCATTTGCGAGGGGATTCTGGTACAATGGAGGGCGAAACGCGAAAACGCGCACTTTCTGACGGATAAGGAGATTTTCCATGCCCTGCACTACTGTTCTGGTCGGCAAGAACGCCTCGAACGACCGCTCCACCATGATCGCCCGCACCGACGACGGCTTTTTCGACGTGAAGAAGCTGATCGTGGTGAACCCCAAGGATCAGCCCCGGACCTACAAGACCGTCCTGTCCCATCTGGAGATCGCGCTTCCGGACGATCCCATGCGCTACACCGCCTGCCCCAGCGTGGATCCCAAAAACGGCACCTGGGCGGCCACCGGCATCAACGCGGCGAACGTGGGCATGACCGCCACGGAGACCATCACCTCCAATCCCCGGGTCCTGGCGGCGGATCCGCTGGTGACTTACAAAAAGGCGAAGTCCCGCCGCGAAAAGGACGTCCCCGGCGGCATCGGGGAGGAGGACATCGTGGTGCTGGTCCTGCCCTACATCCGCACGGCCCGGGAGGGAGTGCTCCGTCTCGGCGCTCTGCTGGAGCAGTACGGCACCTACGAATCCAACGGCATCGCCTTCAACGATGAAAACGAGGTCTGGTGGCTGGAGACCATCGGCGGTCACCACTGGATGGCCCGGCGGGTCCCGGATGACGTCTGCGTCATCGCGCCCAACCAGTTCGGCATGGATGCCTTCGATCTGGATGACGCCTTCGGAGAGAAAAAGACCTGCCTCTGCTCCGCCGATCTCAGGGAATTCATCGCGGAGAACCGGCTGGATCTGAATCAGGGCGGAAAATTCAATCCCCGGGACATCTTCGGCTCCCACACGGACGTGGACCACATCTACAACACGCCCCGCGCCTGGTTCATGGGCCGGTACCTGACGCCCTTCTCCCACCGCTGGGACGGTCCGGACGCGGAATTCACCCCCGAGAGCGACAACATCCCCTGGTGCCTGGTGCCCGACCGGAAGATCGCCGTGGAGGACGTGAAGTACATGCTGTCCTCCCACTATCAGGGTACGCCCTACAACCCCTATTCGGGCATCGACAGCGGGAAGAGGGGCATGTACCGCTCCATCGGCATCAACCGCACCGGCGTGACCTCCGTCTGCCAGATCCGGGAGGGCGTTCCGGAGGCGCTGAAGGGTCTGGAATGGATCTGCTTCGGACCCACCACCTTCGACGCCCTGCTGCCGGTCTACCCCTGCGTGGAAAAGATGCCGGCCTATCTGGCGAACGTCTCCACGGACGTTTCCACGGAGAACTTCTACTGGGGCAGCCGTCTGGTGGCCGCGCTGGCGGATCCCCACTTCCCCGCCTGCGTTCAGGCCGTGACCCGGTATCAGAACGCGGTGATGACGGAGGGGCGGCGCATCGTGCTGGAATACGACCGGAAAATCGGGGAGACCGGCGACCTCACTCTGGCGGCGGAGGCCAACGAAGCGCTCTGTGCCATGGCGAAGGAGCAGACCACGTCCGTGCTGAACGCCGTCGTCCGGGAGGCCACCGCCCGCATGAAGGACGGGTACAATCTGGCGGACAACTGAGGATTTTCCGCCGCGCGAAATCAGCCGCGGGCCGCATTCCTGCGGTCCGGCGGAGGAGGAAGGAAACGCTTCGCGTTTCCGGAATTATGACCCTGCGCAGGTCGGGCACCGGGGAGGGACACCATCTCATGGCCGCCCACTTTCACGAAGTGAAAGTGATGCACCATCCCGGAGGGTCCCCCTTGGCCGGGGAGCATAATCCTGACCACTCACATCTGTATACAAGCCTGATTGTACATCCCATATCCTCGCGCGATCTCTGTTCATGCAGCCAGAGGTCAAAGAGATTCAGGCGCGCATTGTCGTGGGGCGCGATGAAAGAAAAGCGAAACAGGATGTTCAACCGCGCGAATAAATCGTTTGACTGAAACGCAGTCAGCAGAACAACAATGTTTTCTTCCTCAACATGCGTCAATTCCGCACGTCTGGATCATGTGTTCGGATGCGCGGATTTTTTGACGGGATTTTTGGGTAAAAATCAGATATCCTATTGACAAATCCGGACAGATGTGCTATAATACAGCGCCGGCGTTAATATGAACGCTATTTATTCAATCGCTTGTTCTTTCCGGAGGGCGGTATGGAATCCCGGGGCGCGTTTTTCTGCTGCGACATGAAGTCCTTCTACGCTTCGGTGGAGTGTGTGGCGCGGGGGCTGGATCCCCTGACGGCCCGGCTTCTGGTGGCGGATGACTCCCGCACGGACAAGACCATCGTGCTGGCGGTCTCCCCGGCGCTGAAGGCCATCGGCGTCCCTTCCCGTCCCCGGCTGTTCGAGGCGAAGCAGGCCATCGCCCTGTACGAGGCAATCCATCACACGAAGGTGGACTACATCACCGCGCCGCCCCGCATGGCCGAATACATCCGGGTATCCGCCAAGATCTACGAGATCTTCCGCCGGTACGTGTCGGAGGACGACATCCACGTCTACTCCATCGACGAGTGCTTCGTGGACGCGGGGCCCTACGCCCGGATGTACGGCAGGGAGGCGGAGCGGGCGGGGGTGTCCGTGGCCCACTGTCTGGCCATGAAGATCATCCGGGAGGTGCTGGCGGTCACGGGCATCACGGCCACGGTGGGGATCGGCACCAACCTGTATCTGGCGAAGGTGGGGATGGATCTGGTGGCGAAAAAGGCTCAGCCGGACCGGGACGGAGTGCGGATCGCGGAGCTGGACGAGGAGAGCTACCGGCTGAAGCTCTGGACCCACCGGCCGCTGACAGATTTCTGGATGATCGGGCGGGGTACGGCGGACCGGCTCCGGTCCCGCGGCATACGCACCATGGGGGACATCGCGGCGGTATCCCAGTCCAACGAGGCGCTTCTCTACAAGCTCTTCGGCATCAACGCGGAGCTGCTGATCGACCACGCCTGGGGCATCGAGCCCACGCGGATGTGCGACATCAAGGGTTACCGGACGGACTCCCACTCCCTCTCCACGGGGCAGGTGCTCCCGCGGCCGTACCGGTACGACGAGGGGTTTCTGGTATTCCGGGAGATGGCGGACCTGCTGGCGGCGGATCTGGCGGCGAAGGGGCTCACCACGCCCTCGGTGACCTGGCACATCGTTTACGATCCGGCGAGTCTGGAGGAAAATCCGGAGTACCGGGGAGAGGTGACGGCGGATTTCTACGGGAGGCTCCTGCCGAAGAGCGCCCACGCCACGGTCCGCCTGCGGAGCCGCACGAACAGTCCCTCCATTCTGGCGGAGGCGCTGGCCGGATCCTTCGCGGAGCACGTGGACCCAACCCTGCTGATCCGGAGGCTGTACCTCTGCGCCAACCGGACCGAGGGGGACGACGCGGGCCTGCAGCTGGACATGTTCACGGACGTGGCGCGGGAGAACGATCTTCAGCTGGCCCTGGCGGGGATCCGGCGGCGGTACGGCATGAACGCGGTGGTGAAGGGCATGAATCTGGAGGAGGGAGCCACCACCGTCCAGCGGAACAGCCAGATCGGCGGACACCGGGCGGGGGGCGCGCTCCCGGAGTAACGCCCTGCTCAGGGCGGGAGGCACGGGCTACGATCTTCGATCGTGGACACCATCTCATGGCCGACGGGTTTGCTCGCAAACCCATTCCCCACCGTGCGGGGGTTTCCTTGGCCGGAGAGCATAACCTGTCCTCACGGTCCTATATTCGAGTCTGATTGCTCATCCCAATCCCCGCGCGAGCTGGTGGAGTCAGCCGAAACATACGTGAAATTTCATCATAAATGATAAAATTTCACGTGTTTCCCGCGCCGACGCAGTCGCGCAGGAGCCTCGAAAACAGCGATCGAAACGCGCATTGGACAGGGGTGTGATCGTGATACAGTAATACAGATCTTATACTATCCCCCGCGGCTTGGACAGTCTGTATAAATCGGCACCTCAAAAAGAGGTTTGGGCGGACACATCCCGGATTTTCAGACTGAGAATCGACAGGAGAGGAGGCTTTTATGGAGATACCGGAGGATTTTCCGTACCGGGAGGTTTTGATGAGGGGAAGGCCGGAGCACGGGGACGACGGGTTTCTGCTGGAGCATCCCCGGATGGAGCGGGAGAGGCGGGCCAAGCTCTTCGCGCCCTTCGACGCGCTGGACGGCTACGGGGACGCGCTCAGGACCAAGAACGCGGTATACGTGGACAAGATCCGGCTCTCCCCGGATCAGCAGGCCGCGCTGGACCGGGATCTCGGGCGGCTCTGCGCCCTGTACGGACAGCGGGGTCGGCTCAGGGAGGGCGGCGGCGGTCTTCCGTGGGTGCGGATTACCCGGTATGTGGTCTGCTCCGACCGGTACCACGACGCCTGCGGACTCCGGGGGTCCTATGTGACGGCGGAGGGACGTCTGACGGGAGCGGATCCGGAGGTCAGCCGCACGCTCCGGGTGGAGGGGGAGGTCATTCCCATCGGGGACATCGTGCGGATCCGGATCCTGGAGCACGGCCCACGCGGAAAAAGACCGCCGCGCTGACTCCCGGAAAACGGGAGAACGGCACGGCGGCGGTTGGAATATTCCTTCACCCCGCGAAGGCCAGGGCGTTCGGGTCCTCGGGATCGAAGGGGGTGAACTGCGTGTATTCCTCGTTCGCCGCGGGATCCCAGCCCTCGTAGACCTTATAGACCGCGCCGGAGCGCTTGTCCACGGCAAAGGGGAAGATGATGGGGAACCAGTAAAAGTCCTCGTCTTCCCACGCGCCGACTGCACGCCCGTCGGACAGCGTCAGCCGCGCGGTGACGAAGCGGAGCCAGAGACGGTCCTCGACGCCGACGGCTCCCTCCGGCGTGGGATCATCGTACAAAGGCTCGAAGGGGCCGTAGATGTTCTCATAAGCCCGGACCAGCGCGTCGTGAAGCAGGCGCATCGCCCGCTCCGGCGGAATCGTCTCCCGGATCCCCTCCGCCGTTCCGACCCGCGCGGCGACGGATTTCAGCCTGACCTGCCAGAAGGTGTAATGGTCCCGGTAGCTCCAGTACTGCACGTCCCCCGGACAGACCAGAACCAGATCATAGCTCTCCCCGTCCTGTGTTGTCAGCGTCATGAGTTCCTCGTGGTACGTCGGGTAGAAGCGGTCCACGGCGTGACGGTACAGCGCCAGAGAACCGAGCAGGCCGAGGCCGTTTTTCTCCTGCTCAAAGCGGTCATAGAAGTCGATCCACAGGGGGACCGGGTTGTCCGGATCCCCCGCCCACGCGCCGCCGATTCGGATCGTCACGTTTTGTTCCCACTCTGCGGGAAAGGTCAGCGTAAACAGGGGCTGATTGTCCGGGGTACACCACATCTGCTCGATTCCGGTCCCCGGCGGCGGATACCACACAATGGGCCAGCCGCTGACTTCGGATTCGTTCCACAGAGGGGTCTGCGTGCGGATCTCGGCGGAGCCTCCCATGCGCTCCGTCCACGTCTCCCGCCAGTCCGTCAGGGCGTCGAAATACCCGTCGAAGGGGATCTCCTGCCCGTTGACGAAGGAGCGGTTTTGCTTGGCCTCGTCGTAGTAGAACGCCCCGCACCGCTCCGCAGAAAAGACGGTATTGGCCGCGAGGGAGTCCGACACGGTGGTGAAGGCGTGGCATTCCAGCTTCTTCCAGAATTCGGAGGCGTCCATCGAAATGAGATAGGTCTGCTCGTTGACCGTGAAGAAATCCCCGTAGAAGCCGTCGGGCAGGTCCGGATCGTGGGCCCCGATCTGCGCGCACCAGAAGCCCGAGGGATCGGCGTTCAGGGAGGCCGGGATCCCCTCGAGGGTCGTGTGGAACGCCCGGACCTCTCCCGTCGGACGGTGGTATTCGTAGATGTCCAGCGGATAACTGCTCTCCGTCGGCATCCGGTAGACCACCAGCTCGTTCCAGCCGTCGCCGTTCAGATCGATCCGCCGGGAGGCATAGGCCGCGAGATAGGAGCTCATGTCCTCCAGCTCGTAGTGCTCCGCGAGAAAGGCGTCGTAGGCGGCGTCGATCTGCTCCCGCGTTTGACGGAGGGAGTCCTCGCGCTGCTCCGCGGCCGGCTCCGGGGGATTGTCGGGCTGTGACGGCAAGGCTTCGTCCGCGGGCTCCGGGGTCACGAACCGGATGGAGCATGGGCCGGTGTACTGCGTGCCGAAGAAGGTGGTTTTCTTCTCCGGGAGGGTGAGCTCGGCGCAGAGAACCGTTCCGTCCGGCAGGGTGTAGCGGACCGCGTCCGAGGACAAAAGCGCGCACTCGACCTTTTCCGGATACCAGCCGGTGAAGGTGTAGTCCTCGTCGACGGACCATCTGAGCAGACGCACGGACTGACCGCTTGTCTCAAACACCGCCGCTCCCACATGGCAGGGGATCCTGTCCGGGTCCCGGCTCGCCATGGTATCGCTGTCCTTCCACGTCAGGCCCGCGACGAACGGAACGACGAGGACTCCGGGCGGATCGATCCTGTTCAGCGAGCAGACGTAAACCTCCCGTTCCGCGGCGGAGCTGAGGGAGCGTCCGATGTACCCGGCGTCGATCCACGCGCCGTTCTCCGCTTCGGCCTCACACCGCAGACGGAGGAGGGTTCTGCACTCCCGGGAATCCGGTTCGTCCTTTGGAAAGAGCATTGCGGCATAGAATCCGCCGTCCGCCGTTGAGAAGAGGATCCATCCGTAGTTCGTCCCGTAATCCATCCGTCCCTGGAAGAGGCGAGACTCCTTCACGATCCCCACGTCCACGCCCGTCTGATCGAGGATCCATTCTTCCGCGGAGCGGTTTTCTACAATCGGGTTCAGCGTGCCTTTTCCGATCCAGGTCCAGGTATCCTCCCAGCTGTTGACCCAGAGGGAGCCGTCCCCGGAAATCTCAAAGCGGTGGCTCTCAAGGACTTCCAAAAACTCGGGCGGGGGATCCTGATAGAAGTACAGCACCTCGTCCGCCGAATAGCGGGTGTATGGGAGCGCGTCGGAAAACGCCGGGGCCTCGTAGGCCTCCTCCGCGACATCCGAATGAGCGAAACGGATCGCGCATTCGCCTACGTATTCCGTTTTGCCGAAGAGGGTTCTGTTCCGCTCCGGGAGGGTGAGCTCGAGCCGGATGGTCTCCCCGTCCTCCGTCTCAATGAGGATCCGGGTCCCGTTCTCCCGGCGGAACGTGCCGGGGCGCAGTTCCTCGGACGCGGAGATCTCCTCGAGGGGTCCCGTCACCGCCGCGTCCGGACAGAGCTTCCATCCCGCCAGACGAAGGCCGCGTCCCCCCTCCGACGGTACGAACACCGCCGCACCGAGGGAGAAGGGGGTATCGTCGCCCGCGTTTTCAAACCGCGTTCGGGCAGAGTTCCCCGCGGCGAACAGAACGGTGTAAATCCCGTCCCGGCCGCGAACCGCGGAAAAGGCCTTCACGTCCATGCCGGACACCGACGGGAGCGTTTCCCGGAACTGCGGCTCGAGGGACAGCTCGAAGAAGGAGAGGTCTCCCTTCGGCACGGGATCCTTCGCCTTCAGACGCAGAAGAGCCGCCGCCGCGCCGCGCTCGTCCGAATCGGAACGCACGACAAAGGCGAACCACACACGGCCGTCGGAAGTGGACAGGAGCAGATGATACGGGGAGCCGTTCGGGTGGTTCGGCTCCGTCAGGCGGTACCGGGCTTCCCGGATCGGGCCCACATCCCGCCCCGCGGACTCCTTCAGCATGTCCCGCAGGTCCTCCGCGCCGCCGATCCCCCCGGGTCCCACGCCGGATGCTTCGCCGGAGATGATCCACTCCTCCATGCGCCCCATGTGGGACCATACCGCGGCATCCAGGCTGTTCACATACAGCCGGTCCTCCCCCGTAAGCATCAGGAGAGCGCGGGAAAGCACCTCAAGGACGTCCTCATATCGCTCCTGCTCATACAGATATTCGATCCTGCCGACCGTGAAGCGGGTGTGAGGAATCTCGGTGTTCCGCGCGGAGACGTTCACCGCCAGAAGGATCCCGGTGAACACCAGCACCGCGGCCGCGGCGGCGCTCACCCGGAGGACCGGCTTTTTGTATTTCATCACGTTCTTCACGCGGCCTCCGGTTTCCCCTTCCCCGAAGGCCAGGGCAGGGCCTCCGATCCGTCCGCGGGAGGCGAACTTCACAAGGGTTTTCGCATACGCGGCGCGGACGTCGGCGTCGGAGGTGTCGCTTTGTTCGTCCAGACGGCCCATGGCACGGTTCAGCACCGCCTCGTCGCAGGACAGCTCCATATCCTTCCCGGACAGGGAAAACGCCAGCCAGACCAGGGGGTTGAACCAGTGAACGGTCAGGGCGATGAAGAAGAGGAACCGCCGCCAGGGATCGCCCCGCCGGATGTGGGTTCGTTCGTGGGCTGCGACGCAGGCCCGCTCCACCGGGGTCAGCCCCGCCGGGAGGTAGATCTTCGGGCGGAGCAAGCCTACCACGAAGGCGGAATCCACCCGGTCGGTGAGGTACACGTTCCTCATGCCGGACGGGACCGCCTCCTTCAGCCGGGTTTTCAGGCTCCGGTACGACGCCAGATTCCATCCGGTCATCACCGCGGCTCCGGCCAGCCAAACAAAGGGAGCCACGGTCAGGACGCGGTCCCACGGGCTGACGCGGTCTGCCTCGGCGGGCGGATCGGAGGCTGCGGGCAGGGATTCCGCTCCCTCAGCGGGCGAGGACGGAGAATCTGACGGGAGATTCCCCGCGGGATCGGGCGCGTAGACCTCGGACGAGGAGCCGCCGTCTGCCTGACCGGGAGATGGAACCGCGCTGTCCGGGGACTCTGTGGCGGCGGACGATTCGGTGTCGGTCCGAGCGGCCTCCGTCACCGCGGAGAAATCCGGTACGGGCACGGACAGAGGGATCCCGAAGGGCGTGAGCAGGCGGAAGAGGACGATGAGCCAGAGGGCCCAGGTCCACCGCTTCGGCGCTTTTTTCAGGGCGAGGCGCACCAGCAGGACCCCGAGGATCACAAGCGATCCCGTGAGACTCATGCGCAAAACGGTCAGGAAAACGTCCCTCACGGGATCACCCCCTTCTGTTGTCTTCGATGAATTTCAAAAGCGCGGTCACCTCGTCCTCGCTCAGCTTCTTTCCGCGGGAGAAGGCCGTCAGAAAGCGAGGCAGGGATCCTCCGAAGGCCTCGTTGACGAACTGCTCGGACCGGCGTCCGTTGAACTCCTCCCGGGAGATCACGGACGAGACGGCGCCTCCGTCGTTACGGAACAGGCCCCGTTCGCACAGGCGCCTCAGGACGGTATAGGTGGTGGATTTTTTCCAGCCCAGGGACGCCTCCGCCCGCTTCACCAGCTCCCCCGAGGTCAGGGGTTCGTTCTCCCAGATCAGATCCGCGAATTTCGCTTCGATTTCGCCCAGCGTGACGTCGTTCATGGGGTGCCTCCTGTTTTACGGTTTACACATAGTAGACTTTACGGGTATAGTTTACACCATGTAGACCGGTTTGTCAAGAGAAAAACGGACAAAAAGCGTCCGTTTTTCGTTCTGTTTCCGAAATGCGGCGATCAGAAGCCGTCGGTTCCCCCTCATCAGTCACCTTAGGTGACAGCTTCCCCGCCGAGGGGGGAAGCCTCATGATGTACAGCGGAAATTGACACAAAGCGGCTCCCGTGGCGTATCGGTCATGAATAAACCCCACGGAAACCGCTTTATATCGAAGTTCAGCCGCACACGGTCTGCCTTCCCCGCAACCGAAGGTTGCAGCTTGGCCGGGGAAGGTGGCCCGCAGGGTCGGATGAGGGGGTATGCAGGATATGCAGTCGCTTTATTGAGACACAATAGAGATCGGTACCGAGGATCCGGCAGAGATGCTCACCGGACGTTCAGCAGGGTCCGGAGCAGGTCCTCGTCGCCGTACCCGAGGCCGAAATTGCAGTAGAAGCCGTCTCCGCCGATGGCGTTCATCACGTCCAGGGCATCGCCGATGCCGCCCACCAGCATCATCCGCTTCCCCGCCGCCCGGATCCGCCGGTACACGTCCAGCCAGTGCATGGGCCCGGGCTTTCCCTCGCCGTAGACCCACTGAACCGCGTTCAGCTCCGGCAGGGACAGGATGGAATCCAGATGGCACAGCTCGCCGATGCCGTCCAGATGGTAGATGGTGTTCTCCAGCCGCTCCGTGTCCCGCCTCAGGGTGGGCAGGACGAATCGGCGGAACATCTCGTCCCCGATCATATAGCAGAAGTCGCACTGGAGGATATAGGACGGCGCGGGACTCAGAAGCCCCGCCCAGTCGGTCCAGCCCATGACCGTGCCGGATGCCGGGGAGGCCCGGTGGAGGATGGAGGAGAAGTCCTCGTAGGCGGCGTACCAGGCCTCCTCGATCTCCCCCACCAGCCGAAGGACCTCCTCCGGCTCGTCGATGAGGTCCGTCAGCAGGTTCTCGGTGCCGCGGAGAGTCGCCGCCACGTCCATCACGCCGCCCAGATCCGGCATGC
>CACYWX010000008.1 GCA_902778205.1 uncultured Ruminococcus sp.
CTTCGTGCAGCACGGGGTAACGTGCAGTGCACTTTTTCTGACTTTGTTTTTTGCACATCTTTGACAGATTGTCTTTTTAGGTTGAGAATAGTATAAAAACCTGCCGTTGTCAACTTCCAGGCTGACGACGGCAGACTTTCTTTTTCGCCGGACACGCCGGGAATCCCTCACACCACGGGTACCCGCTTCAAAACGGCGCCGTCGGGAGTCCCGGCCGAGGCGAAGAGCTCCCGCCCGTCCGCATAAACAGCGGTCCAGAGGGCTCCCGCGTCCTCCGGCACGTCGAAAACCGTCTCCGCGGCGCTGAAATGCGAGGCGTCCAGCCGGTCGGCGGGCGTTCCGTCGGAGATCACGGTCTTCATGACCGAGGTCCTGTCTCCCTTCACCGCCCGATCCTCGTCGGTCTGGAGGGAAAGTACCAGTCTCCCGTCCCCGAGCTCTGCGATCCACGGCGCGCCGGCCTTGGAACCCTCCGTTGACGGGATGAAAATGTCCCGGGGCTCCGTCCATTCCCGGCCGTCCCGGGAATAAAGCAGCTGAATCACGAAGGGATGCCTCCCCGCCCCGTTCCGCAGATGGGTGGATTCGATGACCAGGGCGTATCCTCCGGAGGACAGCGGGATCCACACCGGCATCCCGTCCCGGGAATCGTGCTTCACGCCGTCGCAGACCACGGTGCGGTTCCCCCATGCCTTCCCGTCCCACTGCAGATACTCGATGTTCTGCTGAGGCGTGACGGAGGTGGAGTCGTTGGCATAGAAGCAGGTCAGCACGCCGTTCAGCATCCCGAGACAGGGCTCCCAGACACCCCGGAACCCGCCGTCCGCCTCCGTGTACTCCGTCACCACGGAATGAGGCCGGAAGGTCACCCCGTCTCCGACGTTCACCCGGATGGAGGTGTAGAACCCGTCCTCCCGTTTCCCTATGGCGCGGTGAGCCAGAAGGACCTGTCCGTCCAGCAGCTCGAAAAACTCCGGATTGGCGCAGGACAGCTCCGGGGTAAAGCTCCCGGGACCGGCATCCCGCCACGTGAGACCGTCGTCGTCCGTGGAGAACACCCGAATGCCCTCCCTCGTCTCCGCCGCGGCGATCAAAACCCCGCTTTTCAGCCTGCAAACCCGCGGACTGGCGGCGTGAGGCCGGATCACCGTCTGCGGGATCGTATTCCAGTGAAGCATAGTCGTCCTTTCTTTCACCCGGCGCTCCTGCTCAGCAGAAACGGCGGGCTTTTGTCCCGTTCAGCCGGGATCCGCCGCGGCCAGAGCCTGCCGGAAATCCGAAATCTCCCCGAGCCTCAGGGCACTTCCCTCCTCGAACACGGGGATCCAGTCCGCGCTTGCCCAGCGTTCGGATACGGCGGTAAACTCCTCCTCGGAGACCTTTTCGCCGTCCACGCACAGACCGTCCTCCTCCATGGACCAGGACTCGTACGCCCCGACCTCACCGTCCCGGAACAGGAGCACGTCGCCGCTGCCGGGAGCCACGAAGTACATGGGGAGGAAATACCCGGTCCGCGGGATATAGTACATCTGTCCGTACATGGAGTATTCGCCGACGGCCTCCGCTTTTCCCGTCCTATCGTTGAAGCGGAAGAGGCGCACCGGATCCCACGGCTCCTCCCCGTCGGCCACGGCCAGCTCCGGGATCCCATCGACGTCCAGATACAAAAGCGTGAAGACCGGATCGGGCGGGATGTCCGGGTCGGCCTCGTCATCCCGGGGCCCGGGGACATATTGCTCGAGGAGGGAGGCATACGCCGCCGTATACCGCTCCTCCGTCGTCATCCGCCTCACGCAGGAGGCGCACGAAAGGAGGACCGCCGCCATGAGAAGCGCTTTTTTCACAGATCGTCATCTCCTTCCCTTCCGGACCGAAGCGGCTCCTTGGGGGTAACCCGGTCCCGGACCGCTTCGATTGGATCGGATCCATTATACCATATCCTCTCTCCCCCCGTCAAGGAGGGAGAGGAACCACAGGGAAAGTCTTCCGTCGGAGGGATTCTCCGTTCAAATTGAAACAGGCCGTCCCCCGCGGATCCCGGACGGGAGCTTCACCCCCGCCGGAGTCCTTCGAAGGACGGCCGTTTTTTTATTTCATTCAGTATTCCCCGCGGATGATCCGTCCGGGGTGAGGCTCAGCGGATGAGGAAGCCCACGAAGCCGTAGATCGTCTGCGCCATCCAGCCGCGGCAGGCGGGAGCGAAGGGTGCGGTATCGGTTTCCGCATAGACGGAGTTTTCAAGGCTCCATTCCACCGCGTCGGCAGCCCAGGGGGATACGCTGTCAAGCGCGTTTCCATCCTGAACCGGCTCGGCCTCGTACCCGATACCGCTGGAGCATCAGGACCGCCTGCTCGCAGGTCACGGGATCCATGGGGCCGAAGGTGCCGTCGCCGTAACCCAGGACGATGCCGTTCCGCGCGGCCCATTCCACATAGGGCGCGCAGTTCCAGGTGCCGATGGGATCCACGTCGGTGAAGCTGACCGTGTCATACTCCTCCGGATCGATCTGCTCCATCCGTCCGAGGATCGTCACGAGCATCGCGCGGGTGAGCGTTCCCTGCGGATCGAACCCGGTATCGGACACGCCGTTCATGATCCCGCTTTCATAGACATAGCGGATGCCGTTCAGTCAGACATTGTCCGCCGCCGCATCCGTGAACGGGAGAACGGGCTCCTCCGCCGCGGGAGTTTCAGCCGCGGGAGCGGTGGATCCGGTCTGAGGAGCGGGCTGTCCGGGGATGTTCAGCACGGGCGCTTTCTCCGGGCGGCTGTCGCCGGGAACCGCCGGATTCTCCGGAACGGGGATGCGGACCGGGAGCTTCGGGTCCGGTTTGCTCTCTGGCCTGACCGGCTCGGCGGGCTGAGGCTCTCCGGGCGTGAAGGGAATCTCCACGATCAGGTATTCGACCACGCTGTCGTCGCTGATCAGCTTTCCGCCGGAGAACCGCGCAGACTCGAGCTTCACGCCGTTCATGAAGACCGTGCCGAGGTAGAACCCATACTCATCCGTGAAGAAGGAAACATCGTCCTCGTTGGTGTAGACCTCCACCCTCAGGATCAGGTCCTCGGCGTAGCTCTGGAAGGCAATCGCCACGAGAGAAGCGCTGCCGGAGCCGTCCGAAACGTTTTTCACGCCCCAGGTAAAGGAGCAGTCCGTCGGGTCCGCCGAATCGTAATTCACGGTCCCGGTCTTCGCAAATCCGAGATCGGACAGGAAGTTCACGGCCATGACCCCGTCGGTGGCGGCGGTCAGCTGCATGGACACCAGGGCCAGCGCGTCGTTCCGCTCGTTCGGATCCTCGAAGAACCAGGCGTCCGAATAGGTGTATTCGTCCGTGACGCGCTCTTCCTTCGCGGTGGAGTAGTATTCCACCGTCCCGGTCAGAACGTCCGGCTCGGGCCCGGCGGCGTATACGGACGGAATCAGACCCGTCAGCATCGTCAGAGCCAGGAGCAGGGACACGATTTTTCCGAATCCTCCCCCTGTTGTAAAGGGGATTCCCCCAAAGTCTCGAAAAGAGCCGAAGCCGTTCCGCGCCGGAAATGACGCTTGACCGGGACGGCGGGAGGGAGTATAATAAAGGCGGAATTCCGAAGGGAGGTGCGGACATGAAGAAACGGTACGATCTGCTGATTCTGGGAGCCACGGCGCTCTCCGCGGGCATCGTCGCGGCGCATCCGGAGCTGGACATCGTCGTCCTTGAGACCACAAACGGCTGCGCGGGAGAGTTCACGGAGGCCATGAAGACGGACAACGCGGCCCTGTACACTCCGAAGACGGAAGAGGCGGCGGAGCTGGCGCGGGAGATGCGGAACCGGCGTGCTCTGGATCCCGGCGGAGAATGGCTTCCGGCCGTGGGTCCGACTCTGGCCGGGAGACTGCGGGACAGCGGCGCAGACGTGTATTTCTTCGCCGTGCTGAAGGAGCTGGAGGCGCACGGAGACGGATACCGGGCGGTGTTCACGGCGTTCGGGCTGGAGCACGGCTTTTTCGCCTCGCGGGTGATCGACACCACGGCCCGGTTTGAATCCCGGCGCTTCTTCGGAGAAAAGGAACCCGTCATGGCGGACGTCCGTCTGAACCGGCTGGACGCCTCCCTGACGATCCGCGGCGTGAAATCGGACGGAGACATGGCCCGGACCCGGCTGGAGCTGCGCCCGGACGACGGCCCCATCGTCAAGACGGCGTGGAGGCTCTCCCGGACTCCGGCTGAGAAAAGGCGGGATCTCGGCCGTGCGGCATGGATCCCCTCGTCGGCCAGAGGCAGTTTTCTCGAGGCTTACGACGACGGAGCCGCCCTCTCCCTTCCGGACGGGACGGCGGAAACGGTCCTGCCCCGGACAGGGGACGCGGGAGATTATGACGTGATTATCGCGGGCCTCGGAACGGCGGGTGCGGCGGCTGCGGTCACGGCTGCGGAGGAGGGGTTGTCCGTGCTGGCCGTGGAGAGCCTCGAGGAGGGCGGAGGCGCGGCCACGGCGGGTCTGGTACAGTCCTACTACTACGGCTTCCACGGCGGCATCTACCGGAAAATCGATGAAGGAGCCCGCGAGCGGGACGGCCTTTACGCGCCGGGCTGGGGCGTGGGAGCCGATCAGAAGATCGCCCAGATCGACGCCATGCTGGAGGGGGCCTCGGTACACTACGGCGCTTCCCTGCTGGACGTGCTCCGGGAGGGAAACCGGATCACCGGCATCCGCTTTGCGGAAAACGGGGAGCAGTTCGAGGCCCGGGCGAAGTTCGTCCTCGACTGCACCGCCGACTCCGCCGTGTGCGTGAGAGCGGGATGCGAAATGCTGGGAGGCCGGGCGTGCGACGGAGCCATGCAGCCCTTCTCCTGCGTGCGGCTCACCTGCTCCGGCGGTCGGCTGGGCATGAGCTATATCGACGACGGCCGGGTGAACCAGTACGATCCGGACGACTTCGGGAAAGCGGTGCTCCGGGCCCTGTCCTCCTATCTGCATCTGTGGGACGACTACTCCTCTCACACCTACCTGGGGGCGGCTCCCCTCATCGGTCTGCGGGAGGGCCGGCGGATCCGGGGAGAGGAGGCCCTGTCCTTCCCGGAGCTGATCGGCGGCGCATGGCCGGAGAAGCCGCTCTATTACGGATGGTCCAATCTGGACAACCACGGCAAGGACAACGCCCTGGAATCGGTGATCTATCAGGACTGGAACACCCTCTCGGGCATGTGGGGCTGGGGGATCGTTCTGCCGGTGCCCATGGGCGCGCTGATTCCACGGGGCATGGAGGGACTTCTGGCGGCCGGTCGGAACGTATCGACAGACCACGACATCTCCATGGGCCTGCGGATGAAGGACGACGTTCAGAAATCCGGGGAGGTCGCCGCGAGAATGGCCGCCCAGGCGGTCCGGCGCGGGATCCCGGTCCGGGAGGTCGATCCGGATCTTCTGCGGGAAAAGCTCACCGCCTCCGGGTGCATCGGACCGGAGGACGGGCGGATCATGCTGGAAAAGCAGATGGGCGGAGAGCTCTACGAGGGAGACATCTGGATCCGGGACGACGGCGTGATCGCGGAACAGCTGGCGTCGGACGAGCCGGGGAGGGCCATGTGGTCCGCGCGACACTACCGGAAGACGGAGCTTCTGCGGTCCCTGCTCTCATCGGAGAACGAAAACGCCCGGATCAACGCGGCCCTGACCCTCGCCATGCTGGACGAGGGCGGGGGGGACGTGATCCGGATCCTCTCCGAAGCCGCGCTGAAGCGGGACGGGTATCTGACGAAGGCCAGCCGGAAGTACATCGTGCCCCGCTCCGTGGCGGCGGTTTACGCCCTGGGAAGACTGGGGGATCCGGCGGCTCTTCCGGCGCTGTACCGGCTGACGGAGGACGAGGGGTTCATCGACGCGCTGCCCTTCCAGCCCTACGATCTCATCGCGGACCGGGAGGACTACCGCTTCCAGTACCGTTCCCACCTCGCCGCCGCCCTCTGCTCCGTCGCGAAGGCCCATCCGGAGAAAAAGGACGAGATCCGGGAGAGACTGCGCCGGTATGTCGAAGGAAAGCGGTTCGCCGTCACCATGATGGGCACCGGTCTGCGGTACGACGACACGGACACCGTGCTCCGCATGATCGACGCGCTGTGACAAAACGCCCCTTCTCCGTTCCGAAGACGGCGAGGGGCGTTTCTTTGCTTCAATCGGGAAAGCCGCGCGTCAGAAGGTATAGTCGACCGTCACCTTGTCGCCCTTTGCGGCGGACTCCACGATGGCCGCGCCGACCGCGACGGTGGATGCGCCTTCGCGTCCGTCCGTCGGCACCGGCCTGTCGTTCAGCACGCAGTCGATCAGCTCCTCGATCTCGGAGGTCACGTTGTGGTTGTCGACGTCGACCGGGATCCGCTCGGTGTCGGTGGTGACGTAGTTCCCCTCTTCGTCGAGGATCTCCCGCATGACGGTGATTTCGGGGGAGGTGTTGTCGCAGATGACGGTCCCCTTCGAGCCGTAGAGACAGGTGCGCATGGTGTAGGTCCGCTTGCAGCCAACCGAGCACATGACCTTGCCGATCACGTCCCCCGGGAACTTCATCACGGCCACGGTGCAGTCGTCCACCGGCCAGGAGGTCAGCATCTTGTGGTTGGCGTAGGCGAACACCTCCGTGGGATTGCCGGCGATCCACCGGAGCAGATCGATGGCGTGGCATCCGCCGCCGATCACCGGATGACGGAGCAGGACGGGATCCGTGCGCCACTCCCATCCGCCCCGGCCCGGGATGCGGGAGTAGTCGTGGGCGTATTCGCTCTCCACGAAGAACAGCTCGCCGACGGTCCCGGAATCCACCAGCTCCTTTGCCTTGATGAACCCGGGAGCCTTGCGGCAGACCTGGCCGATCATGAGCTTCCCTCCGCACTCGTCCGCGGCCTTCACCATCGCCCGGCAGTCCTCCACGGTCTGGGCCATGGGCTTTTCGCAGAGCACGTGCTTCCCGGCCCGGAGTGACCGGACGGTGTAGTCCCGGTGTACCTGATCGGGCGTGCAGACGATGACGGCGTCGATGTCCTCCTCCGCCAGCATTTTGTCAAAATCGGTGTAGTACCTCTCCAGACCGCAGTCCGCGGCGCACTGCCTCACGAATTCCTCATTGATGTCGAACACCGCCGCCAGCTCCGCCAGCTCGTTCCGGCGGATGCCCTCGATGTGAGCCTTTCCCATGCCGCCGATCCCGGCCACGGCAAATCGAAGTCTTCTGTCCATACGGATCCCTCCCTGAACCTGTCATTCTGTTTCTACCCCCGGAAGCCGGGGATACTGTCCGCAGTATGATTATACATGAAATGCGAGCGTCAAGTCAAGCTGTGCGCGTGATTCTTTTGTCCTTTTGCACGGACTCCTCGCATGCCGGCAGGAGATCCGGTCTTGTCCCGGGACCGCTTGACAACGCTCCTCTCCGTGTGGTAGAATACGGTGTCCGCATTTGAGTTTTCGACCGAAAGGATCTGATGCTTTGGTACAGAAGAACTACAACCGAACGAAGGCGGCGTGCTATCTCGGATTTGTCACGCAGGCCATCACCGCCAACTTCACGCCCCTGCTCTTTCTCACGTTTTACAGGGCCTACGGCATTTCCTATGCGGACATCGCGCTGATTCCCCTGGTCTTCTTCCTGACCCAGCTGGCCGTGGATTTTCTGTGCGCCCATTTCGTCGACAAAATCGGGTACCGGAAGTGCATCGTCGTCTCCCAGGCCGCCTCGGGCGGAGGTCTTCTGATGCTGTCCTTCGTCCCGGATCTGTTTCCCGATCCCTTTCCGGGGATCCTGCTCTGCGTAATGGTCTACGCCGTGGGGAGCGGGCTCATCGAGGTCCTCTGCAGTCCCATCATCGAGGCCTGCCCCTTCGAGAACAAGGCCGCCACCATGAGCTTCCTGCATTCCTTCTACAGCTGGGGAGCCGTGGGGACGATTCTTCTGTCCACCCTGTTTTTCGTGCTGTTCGGAACGGAGCGGTGGCGGATCCTCTCCTGCCTGTGGGCGGTGATTCCGCTTCTCAACATCTTCAACTTCGCCACCTGTCCCATCGAGCCCATCGTGGACGACGGCGAAGGCATGACCGTGGGCCAGCTCATAAAGACGAAGGTCTTCTGGCTGTTCATCGTGCTGATGGTCTGCTCCGGAGCCTCAGAGCTGTCCATGGCGCAGTGGGCGTCCGCGTTCGCCGAATCCTCCCTGGGCGTGTCCAAGACCGTCGGGGATCTGCTGGGGCCCTGCGGGTTCGCCGTGTTCATGGGCTGCAGCAGGGTCTGGTACGGGAAGTATGGGGAGAAGGTGAGGCTGGAGGGCTTCATGATCGCGTCCGGCGTTCTCTGCCTCGTCAGCTACCTGCTGGCGGCGCTGTCCTCTCAGCCGGTCATGGGGCTGATCGGGTGCATGCTCTGCGGCTTCTCGGTGGGCATCATGTGGCCGGGCTCCCTCAGCATCTCTTCCGCCAGGCTGCCGAAGGGAGGCACGGCTCTGTTCGCTATGCTGGCCCTGGGCGGGGATCTCGGAGCGGCCATCGGTCCGTCGGTGGTGGGAAACATCTCCCATGTCATGGGGGAGAGCATTCAGGCGGGCATTCTCGCCGGGGTAATCTTCCCCGTTCTGCTGGCGCTGAGCGTGTTCTTCCTGCGGAAGGAATGACCCGTCTGACTTCGGTCAATAAAGAAAGGGACTGACGTATGAACCTCCGGAAAATGGAGAACATACGGCAGTCCTTATTCATACCGTATCTGCATCAATCATCATTCCAGCGTCCGGATCACCACTCCGGCGCTTTTTGCTTCCATGTAGGTCTCCTTCAGCATGCTCCTGACGCCCGGTCCGAACAGCATGGGCTCGGAAAAAACCAGCCCGTCCGTGATGATCACGTCCCGGAACGGAATCAGGACGGCGTGGACCAGGACCGGCAGAGGGCACCAGTCCAGCATCTCCTCCCAGTCGGACCGGATCCCGCAGACCTGATAGACGGAGCTGTCATGTGGGTCGATGAAGATGCTTCCCTTCGCAAGATGGCGTTCCACGAAGTACTCGTCCTGTCTGCGCTTTTTCCAGCTCAGCAGGATGCTTCTGCGGTCCTCCGGAAGCGTTCGCTCCGCCAGGTATCGGTCTATGAGCCCGGGATCCTCCCAGAGCTTGTCGGCGATCTCCTTCGCGTCCTCCGCCCTGATGCTCATTCCCGGCATGATGTGACGCAGGCCGGGGACGATCCGGTGTTTTCGTTCACATAGCCCAGCAGAGGGAAAAACAGCTGATAGAACAGATCGGCGTCCGCTTCGGATAAGGTGCGCGGCATATTCGTACCTCCTTATTTTCGTCCCGTTTCCGGGCTCTTCACTTTCCCGTCAGGGCGTCAAGCAGAGCGGCGCATCCCTCGCCGATATCCCGCCACGCGGCTTCAAAATCCCCGGAAAACCAGGGATCGGCAATGTCCCTCGGGCGCTTCGACCAGTCCAGCAGACGGCGGATTTTGCACTCCGGATCCCCGCCCGTGATGCGCTTCATGTACCGCAGGTTCATCTCCTCCATGCCGATGAGAAGATCCCACCGGTCATAATCCTCTCTTGTCATCTGCCTCGCGCGCTTGTCCCCGCAGTCCAGCCCGTGGGCCTCAAGAAGCTTCCGCGCCGGAGGGTATACCGGATTGCCCGTGCCGTCTCCGCGGATCTCCTCGCCGCTTGTGGCCGCAGACGCGATTTCAAACCGGTCCTCCAGCCCCGCCCGCTTCACCATGTCCTTCATGATGAACTCCGCCATGGGGGAGCGGCAGATATTGCCCCAGCAGACGAAGAGAATCCGCAGCTTCTCCCCGCCTCGTTCCGTGTCCGTCATCCTTTTCATGTAAAACTCCGTTCCGTCATCGGTCATCCCGGATCCTGCAAAAAGCGCAGCCTTTCCGTCCGGCGCGTTCAGATCCCGGCGGGCCAGCCCTCCCGTTTCCGGATCCGGGCGTATACGATGTACGAGACGATCACCGTACACAGATCGGCCAGCGCCTGGGTCCAGACGATCCCGGTCATGCCGAGGAGACGGTTCATTAGGAACAGAAGCGGGATGTTGAAGACAATCTGCCGGACAAAGGCCAGCAGAAACGAGTCCCTTCCGCGGCCGATGGCCTGAGTGAAGTGGACCATGCTGAAGCACAGGAACATGAGCGGCGTCGCAAAGCACCGGGCCCTGAGAAACGCCGTCCCGTACCGCACGGTCTCCGGCTCGTCGATGAAGACCCGCAGGATCACCGGGGCAAGGGAGTAGTACAGGATCACGCTGCAAATCCCGATCCCGAGTCCCACGGCCCGTCCGAACCGGAACACGGCGTCCATCCTCTCCCGGTTCCCGGAAGAGTAGTTGTAGGCGATCAGGGGAACCATCCCGAGGCAGATCCCGACTCCGATGTTGAGCGGGAGGCGTTCGGCCTTCAGAACGATCCCCACGGCGGCCAGCTCGATGTCCCCGTGTCCCGAGGCCAGCCGGTTGATGACGATGGTGCAGAGATCGAACAGCAGGAGGGACACCGCCGCCGGGATCCCCACGCTGAAGATTGCGGCGAAGGACCGGCGGGTCGGGCGTTTTCCGTTCAGCCGGACCCGAAGGATGGTGTCCGCGGAGGCTCTCCGGTAGGTCACGATGAAATAGACGAGGGCGGCGGCGTTGCTGAGCATGGTGGCGATCCCGGCGCCCATGACCTGCATCCCGTCCGGCAGGATCAGGAACATGAAGAGCGGATCCAGCGCGATGTTCAGCACGCCTCCCATGCTGAGGCCGAAGGAGGCCCGGGAGGAGAGCCCGATGCTCCGGAGCATGGCCGAGAGCGTGTTGCTCAATATCGCCGGGATCCCGCCGAGCACCACGACGAACAGCATATACTGCCGGGCGTATCCGATCACGTTGTCGCTGGCTCCCAGAAGCCGGAGCAGAGGCGTCATGAACAGAAGGCACAGAGCGGAATAGAGGGCGGCGGCTCCCAAAGCCATCCAGAGACAGGCCGCCGACACCCGGGACGCCTCCTCCTCCCTGGACACGCCGATCAGCCGCGCGATCAGCGTTCCTCCTCCCGTTCCGAAGACGTTGGTGATCACGACGGTGAGCGTGAATATGGGAAGGACCAGGGAACAGGCGGCCACCATGTACGGGTTGTTCGTCCGTCCGATAAACCATGTGTCCGCCAGATTGTAGATCAGGATGATCAGCTGGCTGACGATGGTGGGAAGCGCCATGACCCTCAGCGCATGGGGCACCGAATCCTCTTCAAACAGAAATCTCTTGTCTTCCACTGAGCGGTCTCCTCGGCGTAACATCCTTTTGGGGAAATTATAGCAGAAACGCGGCCCAAAATCAAGAACGGGCGGTTCCGCGGCGGTGTTTCCATAAGAAGGATCTCTTCATAACAGCCTCCCGCGGCCTGATTCCGAACCGTCGTCCTTCCGCATCCCGTCCGGTCATCCCGTCTTCTCCACGGCGTCGAACCTGCCGGCGAAGCGGACCTCGGGGAACGCCTCCATGACTCTGAGGAGCTTGTCGGAGACGCCGCGCCCGTCCTCCACCTCGATGATATAGTTGTAGGTCCCCAGCGCGCTGCCCTCCGGCCGGTCGTGGATCGTCACAAGCTCGCACCCGGATTTGTGGATCGCCACGATAATGTCGTCGATGCGCCCGGCTTCACAGCTGGCCACGAATACCGCCCGGGTCCCTCCCTCTTCCTCCCGTCCGGCGGCGGTCAGGACGTAAAAGCGGGTCTTGTTGGCGTCTGTGATCTGTACGTTCTCCGCCAGCACCTCGAGGCCGTAGAGAGCGGCGGCTCCGGGTGCGGCGACTGCGGCGACGGATTTGTCTCCGGTTTCCGCCACATAGCTGGCCGCGGCGGCTGTGCTGGCCATTTCCTGCGTGACGGCGCCGGGCAGGAACCGCTCCCTCCACACCGCGCTCTGGGCGATCCCCTGGGCGTGGGAGCAGACCGTCCGGATGTCCTCCAGCGAGGCTCCGGGAACGCCCATCAGGGTCTGGCTGATGGGAAGGATGACCTCGCCCGCCACACATACCGCTTCCTCCCCGATCAGGGCGTCCACGTAGCCGGTCACCGCGCCGCCCAGCGTGTTCTCCTGGGGGATCACGGCGTAATCCGCTTCTCCGTTCACCACGTCCCCGATGGCCTCCGCGACGGTCGCCTGAGGCTGAAACACGCTGGCGGGGAAGAAGAACTGCGCTGCCTCCTCCGTATAGGTCCCGGCCGGGCCGAGATAGCTGACCCTCGCGGCCTCCGCCCTCACGGAAAGGTCCCCTTCTCCGCCACCGTTTCCGGTCCCGCATCCCGCCGTCAGGACCAGCATGACCGCGGCGGTCAGCGCGGCGGCGGCGCTCATTGCTTTACGCATATCCAAAATACCTCTGAATCAGGAGTTTTCCGACAGATGGAGGGATTTTCTCCGCTCCTTTCCGCCAGGCCTTCGCGCCGTCAGCGGTTGTACCGGATAACGGCCGAAATGAGCAGGGCCGTTCCCACGACAAGTCCCGCGGCCATCGGGATGAAGATTCGAGCCGACGGCTCAAACAGCGCGCCGATCCCGGACAGGCAGAAGCCGATCCCCGTCAGGATCAGTCCGAGTCCGAAACGTCTGCAGTACGCCGGCTTGTCCTCTTCCTTCACCCTGTCGCAGTGCCAGCGGATGATGAGGTCCAGCCTCCGTTTTTCCCAGATCTGCCATCCGAGCGCGGCGAACAGGCATCCCAGCGCCAGAAACAGGACGCAGACAAGGATCATCCATGCAAAATCGCTCATCTTGTCCTCCCCCGGTCAGTCCGCGAACCGCACCGCGCCGAAATCGGCTTCTTCCGGTTTATGGGGTTCCGCGGATCCGGCAGGCATGCCGAGGGCGAGGATTCCCACCGTGCGGTACCGGTCCTCCAGCCCGAGGATGCGGCGCACGTTCTCCTCCGCTTCGGCGCCCTCCGGATCCCGGCGCAGATGGATCTGGACCCAGCAGCTTCCGAGGCTCGCCTCAGCCGCCGCCAGATGCATGCAGGTCAGGGCGATGGAGCAGTCCTCGATCCAGGTATCCGCCCGCTCAGCGTCCGCCGACACGACGACAGCCGCGCCCGCGTCTTTGAGAAACGCGCCGCCCGCCGCCTTCGCCTGGGACAGAGCTTCGAGGACGGACTTATCCCGGACGACGGTGAAGCGGCAGGGCTTGAGATTCCGGCTCGTGGGGGCCAGCAGTCCGGCGGTGAGGATCTCCCGGAGCGTCTCCTCCGGAATCGGCTCGTCGGTATACCGGCGGACGCTCCGGCGGTTCAGAAGAATTTCGGTCAGATGCATTTCGGCTCGTCTCCTTTCATCACTTGCTTCCGCCATTCGTTCATCCTATTATATCATGCTCCAGTCCCCTCCGTCAACAAGCATACGGGAATTTGTGAAGCGCAGGGTCCGGATTGAAAAAACAGGCCGCAGGACGGATCCGCTCGAAGCGGACATCCATCGGCCGGGCTTGTGACGCTCCGCTTCGTCCGTTTTTCCCGAAATCTCCACCCCGATTTCCCCAAACGTTCACAGACCCGCCCTTGGTCCGTCAGATTGGCCCGGTATAATACGGCCATTAACAGAAAACAACCCCGGACACAACTTCCGATCATACAAATGCAAAGTGCAGGAGCACGGAAAGGAACGAGCCATGAAAAACACCAACAAAAAGATTCTCGTCAGCATTCTCGCAGGGGCGATGCTCCTCACCTCCGCCACCGCAGTTTCCGCAGCTTCCGTATGGGGCGGCCGCTCCTCCTCCATGATGGGGGCCATGGGCGGCATGAGTGAAACCTACGTCACAAAGACCAACGCGCTCTCCTACGCCGATCTCACCGGCGGCATCGTCACCGCGGACGATCTCTTCTCCAAGCGCGATCTCAAACAGGAAGCTGACCTCAGCGAAGCCTCCTGTATCACCGCAGAGGACGGGCAGACCATCCGCATCACCTCCGAGGGGGTCTACGTTCTCTCCGGGACCGCTTCGAACTGCACCGTGCGGATCGAGGCCGACAAGGAGGCGAAGATCCAGCTGGTCCTCGACGGCGTGAACATCACCAACAGTGATTTTCCGGCCATCTGCGTGGTCTCCGCAGATAAGGTCTTCGTCACCACGACAGAGGGCAGCGAGAACACTCTCACCGTCACCGGAACCTTCCAGGCCGACGGCGAAACCAACACCGACGCCGCGATTTACTCGAAGGAAGATCTCGTCCTGAACGGCAAGGGGACCCTCACCGTCACCTCCGCCAAGGGCAACGGCATCACCTCGAAGGACGATCTGAAAATCACGGGCGGCACCCTGAACGTCACAGCCGCGCTGGACGCTCTGGAGGCCAACGATTCCATCGTGATTTACGACGGCAATATCACCGTCAGCTCGAAAAAGGACGTCCTCCACGCGGAAAACGATGACGACGACAGCCTCGGGTATATCTGGATCGGCGGCGGCACCCTGAACGTCACGGCCTCCGACGACGCGATCCACGGCACCTCCTTCGTCCAGATCGACGGCGGCACAATCACCGTCTCCGGCGCGGAAGGCATCGAGGGGACCTACATTCAGGTGAACGGCGGCGAGATCACCGTCACCGGCACCGACGACGGCCTCAACGGAGCCAACAAGAGCTCGGCCTATGAAACCGCCGTCGAAATCGCGGGCGGCACCCTGAACGTCACCGTCGGTCAGGGCGACACGGACGCCATTGACTCCAACGGCAACCTCTACGTCACGGGCGGCACGATCAGCATCACCTCCCAGATGTCCTCCTTCGACTACGACGGCACGGCCACGTATACCGGCGGCACCATCGTCGTCAACGGTCAGACCGTCAACAGCATCACCTCCTCCATGATGGGCGGCGGCATGATGGGCGGCATGCAGATGGGCGGCCGGCGCTGAATCGACGGCGAAACAACGGAATCAGCACACAGCCCCCGCGCTTCCGAACGAAACGGAACCCCGCGGGGGCTTCGTTCTGCGGGTGATTCTTCAATATGTCCGAATCACTGCGGCAACGGCCACGGCGGATGTCAGGGTTCTGCTCAAGGCCGACAGCGCGGTCCGCGGCAGATCCGGTTTGTCTCTCTGCAATTTCATCCTTGACAACGCGGCCGACATATGCTATCATAAGGGCAAAGAATCATAGCGAGGTATGAAAAATGACATCCAGAGAACGCGTGCTCGCCGTGCTGGCCCATGAGCTCCCCGACCGAATCCCCAACGGCCTCGGCGGCTGCGAGACGGAGGGCCTGCACATCGTGGCCTACGACAACCTGCAGAAGCTCCTCGGCGTGGAACGGAAGCCGCCGCGGCTGGACACCTTCATGACCAACGCGGTGTTCGAGATCCCGGTGATCCGGGCCATGGAGGGGGATATTCTGCTCCTCGCCTCCCTCAATATGTGCCCCAGCGACCTCCGCGGGGAGGGGATCGGGGATCAGTGGAAGGAGCAGACGCTCTGGGGCCGCACCTTCTCCGTGCCCGTCCGGGAGCGCTTCACGGAGCGGGAGGACGGCGTGATCGTCTGGGAGACGGCGGGCGGTGCGATCTGTCCGAAGGGTGCGTATTTCTTCGATCATCCGGGCTACACCGATCTTCTGGCGGAGTTCGAGGTCCCGGATCCGGACAAATTCCATCCCCGGGACACCATCGACGAGCGGGTGCTCCGGCGGCTGGAGGAGACCGCGAAACGGCTGTACGAGGAGACGGACCTCTCCCTCTGCCTCGGCGAGTGCATCACGGATCTGCAGGTGGCACCGGGGGGGATGGTGGGCTCGATGATCCTGATGAAGGAGGAGCCCGACGTGATGCGGGAGTTCCTCGACAAATGCGCCGACGCGGGACTGAAGCAGATCGAGCTGCTGGATCAGGCGGTGGGAAAGTACGTGGACATCCTCTCCGTCGCCCACGACCTCGGGGACAACCGCGGAGTTACCATCGGCGCGGAGCTGTGGCGGGAGATCTACAAGGACGCCTATAAGAAGTATTTTCAGGGCTGGCGGAAGCGGACGAAGATGCGGGTGAATCTGCATTCCTGCGGCTCCATCGCCGAAATCCTGCCGGATCTCATCGAGTGTGGGCTGGAGGTCCTCAACCCCGTGCAGACCTCGGCGGCAGGGATGGATCCCGCGTCCCTCAAGGCGAGGTTCGGCCGCGATCTGGTGTTCTGGGGCGGCGCGTACAATCCCCAGCTCATCCCGACGGACGCCTCCTACGACGATGTGTTCGCACAGGTAAGGCAGAACGTGGCAGAGCTCGGCAAGGACGGCGGATTCATTTTCGCCGGCGTGCACAACCTCCCGGCAACCCTGCCCCAGGAGCATATCCGGGCCATGCTCGACGCATGGAAGGCCGAGCGGACGTATCGCTGAGGCACCTTTCCTCTCCCCGCATGGGTTCATCACCAATAAGGACTTCCGGCGCTCCGCCGAAAAACGACGGGGATGCCCGGAAGTCCTGTTTCATCATTCCGTATCCTGCGAATTGACTTTACCGTTCCCGTTCACGGACGGTTTTCGGAGAGAGTATAGCGGAAATATATTGCTAAAATATGAACAGATCCGCCAATAATCATTCTCCGGTGAGGCCGACGAGCATCTCCGAACTGCCGTCCGGACCGGGATAACAGGGGGATGCCGCGCTGCGGTATAGGATTTCGCGGTTCCCCAAGGATCCGTCGGAGGCGGTATTCAGGTCATCTCGCTTCTTCCGTCTGCAAAGAGACGGATTTCGCCGCGTCCTCCCATACGGTTCACGCGCATCTCAAAAAAGTGGGCCGTGGTCTCGATCACCGGGCGCGTTTCAACTCCGGCGGCGGCGCAGAGCGCGTCCACGTCCGTGCAGTAGCGCCCGTGCTCGCGATAATATACGCGCTCCTCCTCAAACAGGCAGTACAGGTCGAAGCGGAGCCGCTCGTCCTCCGGGATCGGGTATTCCTCGCCGTTTTCCGTAAAGAAGAGAAAGCCCCAGTACTGCGGCCGGTGTATGTCGATCACACCGGTGGGCGCCCATACCCAGTTGTCCTCCGGAAGGGGCCTGCCGTCGGGACCGAGCACCTTTCCGTACGCCCCGTCCCGGACCTCCGAGGTCCACTGCACCCTTGAAAAATTCAGCCGCCAGTAGTCCCCGGGCACGGGAAGACGGTCCGACGCCTCCTTCAGGGACCGCATGGGCATTTTGATCTCCACGCTCCATTTCCGGTTGTCCGCGTTCGGGTCGTTCAGTTTTCCGTCGATGAAGACGGCGGTCTCAAGCCCCTTGATGTCAAAGGAATCGATGGCCTTGCCCCCGTCCCGGTATGCCTTGGTCAGGAGCAGGTCCCACACGGTATTCATCGCGTTCATCTCAAACTCGACGTACCTCTGCGTGTCCGAATCCGGGTCGATGAACACCTCAAAATCGTTGTCCCGGAATATGACGTCGTCCCGTTCGGCGACGCTGGCCCAGATTTCGTTTCCCGTGAGCTCCGCGGCCAGATAGAGCGCTTCGTCGTCCCATGCGGCCTTGGCCCGGGTGGGAAAACGCGGCGGCTTCCCGATCTCCGGCCCCTCGATGTCCACGAAGGGCTCCGTAAAGGGAATATCTGCCCAGAAGGGCTTATCCAGGCGTCCGTCGAGGACGAGCGGCATATGAGCCCTGCGGCAGTAATAGACCGGCGGGTGAAAGGGATAGTGTTTCATGGGATCTCCTTTGTTCATTCCGTCATTTCAACGGTTTATGGTACGGAGCATGGACGGCCGGCTTTTTCCGGCGGTCCGCCTGTGCTTGCTTTATGCCGGAACCGGATCAGAGGCTTACGTCCTCCCACTCGATTTTCCGGTCTCTGTAATAGAATTCCCGGTCCCGTTCGCCGATCTCCCTCATCACACGGCAGGGATTGCCCACCGCCACGACGTTCGCGGGAATGTCCCTCGTTACGACGCTCCCCGCGCCGATCACGGAATTGTCCCCGACGGTGACGCCGGGCATGATGAGGGCTCCCGCGCCGATCCAGCAGTTCTTCCCGATCCGGACGGGCATATTGTACTGCATTCCCCGCTCCCGCAGCGCGGGCAGAACCGGATGACCGCCCGTGGCGATGATGACGTTCGGGCCGATCATGGTGTGGTCACCGACATAGATGTGGGTGTCGTCCACCACGGTCAGATTGAAATTCGCGTAGACCCCCTTGCCGAAGTGGACGTTATGCCCGCCCCAGTTGGCATGAAAGGGCGGCTCAATGTAACAACCCTCCCCGATCTCGGCGAACATCTTCTTCAAAAGTTCCGTCCGCTTCTCCATCTCGGAGGGGCGGGTGGCGTTGAAGTCATAGAGCAGCTCCAGGCATTTGACCTGCTCCTTCATGATCTCGTCGTCGTCCGGGAGATAGAGTTCTCCCGTGTGCAGCTTGTCCTTCATGCTCATCAGATGTTCCTCCTTTGTGCTTGCAGGGGTCAGTCTTCCTCATGCCATAATTCCGTAATGATCTGCTCGTCGCCCAAGCCGAAGGGACAGGCGTCCGACGGGGTGTTGGCGCTGTAATACCGACGGAAGATGTGCGCACGGCCTTCTTCGTCCAACGTGTACCGCAGAAATTCGTCCTTCGCAACCGTGTCCAGCCATTCCGTGTCCGGGTGCTCCCAGACCGATTCATACGCTTCCGTCAGACAGCGGCGGGAGGGCATTTCGAGATGTCCGCCGTGCTTCCGGACAAAATCGTACACATACCGGATGATCGCCGCCCGCTCGTCTCTCGGGTGCAGCATGAGCCAGTCGATCTCGTCGTAGCCCCAGGCGTAGTGGCTGTCGAGGGTCGGCACCGGAGCGTCCGGGCGTCTGCCGAAGTTGTCGAACTCCACCAGATACGGCAGGGAGTCCGCGCCCCATCCGGAGGGAGTCACGCCGCCCTTCGACCGTCCCCAGATGCTGTCGTTGTACCCTTCCTCCAGCACGCAGTCCAGCGGCCGATCCGGGATCTCCTTCAGTCGGAGGGGCCATGCGTTGTAGTCGAAGAGGGATACGCCGTCCACGGTGATCCCGTGGGTGTGGGCGTCGCAGAGGACGAAGTGCCGTCGGGCGTGCTCCTTCGCGTAGGCCCGCACCCGGTCCAGCGTCTCCTTCCAGTAAAGGAAGCCCTCGTCCTTCGCTCCGATCAGGTGGACCTGCCCGAAGTGAAGCGCCTCGAATCCGTCGTCGATATAACACCGGGCGCGGTAGTAGAGGTACATCCGGGTCTCGAGCTGCCGGATGTCCTCCACCGATCCGCCATTTTTCCCCCAGTGATTCACAAAGGTGCCGTCCGGGTAGAGCATGGCGTCGTAGGAAAAGTTCCTCTGTTCGACGGGCAGGCCGAACGCTTCGAACACCCATGCGGGAACGGGCAGGCTGTCGATGTAGGGCTTCCAGATACATTCAAAAATACAGCCCTGCAGAATGATCTCGGGATCTGCCCGGTGGATGATCTTCGCTCTCTCCCTCGAGACCCGGCGGTGCTCTTTTTCGTCCGTCGCCTGCCAGATCAGCCCGCACCGCCCGACGAACTTCGCCCCCTCGGAGAGGAGCATCCGGAGGTCGTCATCAAAGGTGCGGCTCGGCGCGAAATTGTCGTAGGTCAGGCCCGTGTGGGTCACGGCGCGGGAGAGGTAGTTTTCCAGCACCTCTCTTGTCATGGATCCGTCGAATGCGTAGTTCTTCACGGCGATTCTCCTTTCGTCAGCGGGAGCTTGTGTTCCGCGTATCAGAGGCCCGGGATCCTGCTTTTTCGTTATTATACCAACTCCCGCCGTTTGTGTCAAGGCGTCTCCCCGTCCGCAGCTCCGGATAAACGAACGGGATAGCCAATTTGAACAGACCTCTTTTCAACGCCATCCGGAAGGTGTATAATGAGTGCAACGGCGAAGGATGCGGTCCTTGGGGAAAAATCCGATGCGCGCTTATCCCGGAATCCGCCTGCGCCGTCATCCTCGGGGGCGGAAGCAAGACTCCTCCCCGCATCAACCATCCCGATGAACTTGAAGATGAACGAAAAGCGATAAAAGGAGAATCATCCATGACCGATCTCACCAGACCCGGAAAAATCGCAAAGCCCGTGATCACCTCCATCTACACCGCCGATCCCTCCGCCGTGGTGGGACAGGACGGCAGACTCTACATCTATGCCTCCCACGATATGGACCCCGCGCGCGGATGCGACTTCATGGACCGCTATCATATCTTCTCCACTGACGACATGGTTCACTTCCTCGACGAGGGCGAAATCCTCCGCTCCGACGACGTGGAATGGGGACGGCCCGAGGGAGGCTTCATGTGGGCTCCCGACTGCGCCTTCAAAAACGGAAAATACTGGTTCTTCTATCCCCACCCCACCGGGAGCCGCTGGAACGACACATGGGAATTCGGCGTCGCCGTCAGCGATTACCCGAACAAGGACTTTCATGACATCGGTTATGTGCGCGACAAAGCCGGACGCGGCGTGGGCGGCAACTGTATGATCGATCCCTGTATCTTCCTCGACGACGACGGCACGCCATACCTCTACTTCGGCGGCGGCGCGATGCCCCGGGGATGCGTGCTCGAGGACGACATGATCACCGTCCGGGGAGAGGTGATGCCGATGGAGGGGCTCGAGGACTTTCACGAGGCGTCCTGGGTCTTCAAGCGGAACGGACTTTATTATATGACCTACTCCGACAACCTCGAGAGGAACAACCGCCTGCGTTATGCCGTGAGCGAAAATCCCCTCGGACCGTGGGACTACCGGGGAATCTATCTGGCTCCCACGGGATGCGACACCTCCCACGGGTCCGTGGTGGAGTTCCGGGGGCACTGGTACGCGTTTTATCACAACTGCGTGATCTCGGGACGGGGCAATCTGCGCTCGGTGTGTGTGGACGAGCTGTTCTTCGAGGACGACGGTTCGATCCGCCTGGTTGAGCAGACGGACGTTCCCTGCCCGCCCGTCGGTCCCGCGCCGGAACCGAATCCGCGGGCAAAGACCTATCCTGCATCCTCGGGCATCCGGGAGGGAGCGCTCACCCTCGGAGAGGACGGCGCGGTCCGGGGATTTGAGAATGCGGGCTCCTTCCTCCGCTTCTCCAAGGTGGATGGGCTGAACGGCGGGCGTTTCCTGCTCCGGATCCGGTACCGCAACGATACGGGGCGGCTTGCTCGGATCCGGCTGATCGTCAACTCGACCGACTGGTCCCTCGTCAATCTGGTGACACCGGAGCTCACGACGCCCACAGCGGACGGGGACGCGACCTTCACCCTTCCCCTCAAGCCGGGCCGCACGAACACCGTGGATCTTGTCGCCTTCGACGGCGCGGCGGAAATCCTCGCTCTGACTGCCGAACCGCTGGACTGATACCAATCTCAAGCTAAAAGGGAAACGCGGCTTCTTGAAAGAAAGCCCTGCTCAACAAGTTGAGCGGCAAGAACTTTTATCATTTTCACTGGTGCAGCTCTCCTTTCAACATGCAGCACGGGGTAACGTGCAGCGCATTTT
>CACYWX010000009.1 GCA_902778205.1 uncultured Ruminococcus sp.
CTCTGCGGAGGTCGGGTCAGGGCGTTGCCCCGACACCCCACGAACTTTTTGGAAAAAGTTCGATCAAAAACTAATTGTTGGGCATAGTGCAGCTAATTCCGAGTATTGCTATAAACCCGAAAGCGGAAGGAAGCGCAATGGATTCACAAAAATTTCACAATCCGTTCTTTTGAATATGATGCGATCGGTCCGATGACGACGGCCGGGACTTCTTCTGCCGGGAATACCGGACGGATACCCGGACAAAGCTACCCCGCGGAGCCTGAAGACCGGGTTCCGCGGGGACCTTTTCTTCTCTTCGGCATCGGACTCCGCACTCTTGACACGAGCGGAGCCGCTGTAGCTATGATAGAATGATCACCTGCAATCGGAAACGGAGCGTCCCATCATGAAAAGAAAGCTGTACTCGGAGCTGAGAACCATCTATGAGACAACGGCTGCGGATCCGCACACCTTCCGCATCACGATCAAGCTGAAGGATCCGGTGGACGGCGGTATCCTCCGCTCGGCGGTCGACAAAACCATGGAGCGGTATCCCTATTTCCGAGTACGGATGGCCATTGACGGGGGAGATCTCGTATTCGAGGAGAATCCGGCTCCCATGCCCGTTCTGCATACGCATGAGCGGATCACCCTCGGGAGCGGACAGACACGGAGGGGCATCTTCTGGCCTTCTGCTATTCCTGGAACAGACTGTATATCGACATCTTCCACGGGCTCACGGACGGGGGAGGCATCTATCCGCTGATCCGGACGCTTCTGTTCTATTATCTGTCGGAGCTGTACGGAAGGGAGTTTTCCGCGGAAGGGATCCGGCTCCGGGAGGACGGCGTTTCCCCGGCAGAATGAGAGGATCCCGCCGAGCATCCCCTTCCTGCGAAAGAGCGGCTCACCGTCCTCATGCGGAACAGCCCCGCCTTCCAGATGGCCGACGTCGTGCCGCTGACCGACGACTGCACCGCGTACAACCTCCGCATCCCGGAGGCGGAATCCATGCGGTTCAACATCTCGAACGACGGGAGTCCCGCCGCCATTGTCGCCCTGCTGATGGCGCGGACCGTCGACGCTCTGCACCCGGATGCGGAAAATCCGCCCGTGGTGGCCATGTGCGTCAACCAGAGAAAGGCTCTTCGCGCGTCCCTGGCTCATCAGAGTCTGGTGGGGGACGTCCGGCTTCCGTACCGGCGCAGGATGAGGGAGCTCCCGTTCTGACCGTAAAACCTGAAGCAGGACGGAGCCGTCAGCGTCCGGGCATCCCGGAAATCAGCCGCGCCATCCGATCCGCCGCCTCCTTCGTGTCCGCCGGGCTGCCGAAGGAGGAGAACCGGAAATATCCCTCGCCGCACGCACCGAATCCCGCGCCGGGCGTGCCGACCACCTGAATTTCATGGAGAAGCAGATCGAAAAACTCCCAGCTCCCCATGTCTCCCGGGCACCTCGCCCAGACATAGGGGGCGTTATTTCCGCCGAAATACCGGACCTCCATGGCGTCGAAGGTGTCGGTCAGGATCCGCGCGTTGGCCTTGTATACCCGGAGGTTCTCCCGGATCTGCTCCTGTCCCTCCGGCGTGAAGACCGCCGCGCCGGCTCTCTGGATCACATAGGACACGCCGTTGGTCTTGGTGGTCCGGTTGCGCACCCACATGGCGTTCAGGTTCATGCCGCACCGCTCCAGCTCCTTCGGGATCACCGTGTATCCGAGCCGCGTCCCGGTGAAGCCCGCGGTCTTCGAGAGGGAGCAGATCTCGACGGCGCAGGTCCGGGACCCTTCGATCTCAAGGATCGAGCGCGGAAGGGCGGGATCGTCAACAAACGCCTCGTAGGCCGCGTCGAAGAGGATCACCGCGCCCCGCTCGTTGGCCCAGTCCACCCAGGCCTTCAGCTTCTCCCGGGAGAACACCGCGCCCGTCGGATTGTTGGGCGAGCAGAGATAGACGAGATCCGCGTCAAGGTCATCGGTCGGCACGGGCGTGAAGCCGTCGGCCTCCGAGGAACTGAGCCGCACGATCCGCCGTCCCGCCATGACGTTCGCGTCCACGTAGGCCGGGTACGCCGGTTCGATCACCAGAGCCGCGCTTTCCCGGTCGAACAGATCGAGGAGGTCCCCCAGCTCGTCGCTTGCGCCGCTGGAAACAAAGACCTCCTCCGCGTCGAGGGAGATCCCACGGGAGCGGTAGTGCTCCGCGATGGCTTCTCTGAGAAACGGCGCGCCGGGCTCGGGCATGTAGCCGTGGAAGGTCTCCTTCCTTCCCTGATCGTCCGCCGCCTCGTGCAGGGCCTTCACCACCGCCGGACAGAGCGGCAGGGACACGTCCCCGATCCCCAGTCGCAAAAGCCGCGTCCCCGGATGGGAGTCGCAATAGGCTTTCGTTTTCTGCGCGATGTTGAAGAACAGATAGGAATCCTTCAGATCCGCGTAGTGCAGGTTGGGCTTCAGCATAGATCCGTCTCTCCTTCATAGACAAATTCCGCCGGACCGGTCATGGTGACGCCGCCGTCCGGATCGATCCGGATTTTCAGCGTCCCGCCGTCCAGCTCCACCGCGATGTCCTCGTCCGCCCGGCAATATCCCTTCTTCACCGCCGCCGCGGCGGACGCGCACGCACCGGTCCCGCAGGCCAGCGTCACGCCGCTTCCGCGCTCCCAGACCCGCATCCGCAGTCTGTCTTTCGCAATGACTTCGACAAACTCGACATTCACCTCGCCCGGGAAGGCCGGATGCTTTTCGATTTTCGGCCCGAGGGTGGTCAGAGGCGCGTCCTCCGCCGAAGAGACGAAGAGCACCGCATGAGGATTGCCGACGTCCACGGGAGTGCAGACAACCTTTTCTCCCTCCACGTCCAGGGTCAGATCCTCCCCGGCCACGGCCCGTCCCATATCCACGGACACGGTCTTCACCCGCCCGCCGCACAGATGCAGCTCCAGGGTACGGATGCCGGACAGGGTCTCCACGGTCAGCCGGGTCCTGTCGGTGTAGCCCTTGTCGTAGACGTACTTTCCGACACACCGGATCCCGTTGCCGCACATTTTGGCCTCGCTCCCGTCCGCGTTGAAGATCCGCATTTTAAAATCCGCTTTATCCGACGGACTGATGGTGATGATCCCGTCCGAACCCGCGCCGAAATGCCGGTCGGACAGCCTTCTCGATACCTCCGCGGGATCCTCCGGCTCGCCCCAGAAATAGAGGTAGTCGTTGCCGAGCCCCTGCATTTTGGTGAAGTGCATCATAACCTCCAGGGTAAATTCAGAATTCAGAATGAAGAATGAAGAATGAAGAATTACGGCACAATCAATTCATAATTCTGAATTCATAATTCTCAACTGATTCTTGAAATCCCGATCGTCATTTCCTCCAGCACGTCCAGAAGGACCTTCACCGTGTCCAGCGAGGTGAACATAGTCACGCCGGACTGGGTGGCCGCCTGCCGGATCGCGGTTCCGTCGCCATAGTGGACGCCGGAGAGGATGGCGCGGGTGTTGATGACGTAGCTGACGTGGCCGGCCCGGATGGCGTCGATGACCTCACGGCTGCCCTCGCTCAGCTTGTGCAGGGTCCGGGCCTCGACGCCGTGCTCCCTGAGAAATTCCGCCGTCACCGTGGTGGCCTCGACGGCGAAGCCCATGCCGCGGAACCGTCTCACCAGGGGCAGGGCCTCCTCCTTGTCCTCGTCCGCCAGGGTCACCACCACGGTCCCGTAGTTGGGGAGCTTCAGCCCGGACGCGACGAGGGCCTTGTACATGGCGCGGGGGAGCTTTTTGTCGTACCCGATGGCCTCCCCGGTGGACTTCATCTCCGGCGAGAGGTAGGAATCCATCCCGCCGAGCTTGGAGAAGGAGAAGGCCGGCGCCTTGACGTAATATCTGGATTTTTCCTTCGGGTATCCCGGCTCGATCCCCTGCTCCCTCAGGCTCGTCCCGAGGATGACCCGGGCGGCGATGTCGGCGAGAGGGTATCCCGCCGCCTTCGACAGGAAGGGCACCGTGCGGGAGGAGCGGGGATTGACCTCGATGATGAATACCTCCTCCGCCGGGGTGACGATGAACTGGATGTTGTAAAGCCCCACGATCCCGATGCCGGGTCCGAGGCGCTTCGCGTAGTCGAGGATCGTTTGCTTCACCTTCTCGGACAGCGAAAACGGCGGGTACACCGAAATGGAGTCCCCGGAATGCACCCCCGTGCGCTCCACCAGCTCCATGATGCCGGGCACGAAGACCTCACGCCCGTCGCACACAGCGTCCACCTCCACCTCCCGGCCCCGGATGTAGCGGTCCACCAGCACGGGCTTGTCCTCGTCGATCTCCACGGCGGTTTTCAGGTAGTGCCGCAGGTCCGCCTCCTTCGCCACGATCTGCATGGCCCGGCCTCCCAGCACGAACGACGGCCGGACCAGCACGGGATAGCCGATCTCCTCAGCCGCCCGCACGCCCGCCTCGACGCTCGTCACCGCCCGGCCCTCCGGCTGAGGGATCCCGAGGTCGATCAGAAGCTTTTCAAAGAGGTCCCGGTCCTCCGCACGGGCAATGGCTCCGCAGTCCGTGCCGATGATCCTCGCGCCGCGCTTCATAAGGGGCTCCGCCAGATTGACCGCCGTCTGTCCGCCGAGGGTGGCGATGACGCCCACGGGACGCTCGTGCTCGATCACGTTCATCACGTCCTCCGGGGTGAGAGGCTCGAAATACAGCTTGTCGGAGCAGGTGTAGTCCGTGGAGACGGTCTCCGGGTTGTTGTTGACGATGATGGCCTCGTATCCCGCTTCCCGGATGGTCTTCACCGCCCGGACCGTGGAATAGTCGAACTCCACCCCCTGCCCGATGCGGATGGGACCGGAGCCCAGGACCACGATCTTCGGCTTTTCGGTCACGGCGGATTCTTCCTCGTCCTCCCAGGTCGAATAGAAATACGGGACGTAGCTCGCAAACTCCGAGGCGCAGGTGTCGATCATCTTATAGACCGGCACGATGCCCAGGGATTTGCGGAAATCGCAGACTTCTGTTTCGGTCCGGTTCCACAGCCGGGCGATTTCCGCGTCGCAGAAGCCCATGCGCTTGGCCTCTCTGAGATGCTCCCCGGGATTTGCCGCAAGGGTCCGCTCCATGTCCGTGATGTTCTGGATCTTTTCGAGGAAAAAGCGGTCGATGCCGGTCCTCTCCCCTATTATAGCCGAAGAGACACCCCGGCGCAAGAGCTCCGCCACGGCGAAGATGCGGGTATCCGTCGGCGTCCCGATGGAATCCAGCAGCTCGTCCGTCGGCGGGGCGTCGAACCTTTTATCGTACAGGTGAATGTGGCCGGTTTCCAGGGAACGCACGGCCTTGAGCAGGCTCTCCTCGAAGGTCCGGCCCACGCTCATGACCTCGCCCGTGGCCTTCATCTGGGTGCCGAGGGTCGGGTTCGCGTCCGTGAACTTGTCGAAGGGAAAGCGCGGCATCTTCGTCACCACGTAATCCAGAGAGGGCTCGAAGGACGCCGGGGTATTGGCCAGCGGGATCTCGTCGAGGGTCATGCCGATGCCGATCTTGGCCGACACCCTTGCGATGGGATACCCGGACGCCTTCGACGCCAGAGCCGAGGAACGGGACACCCGAGGATTGACCTCGATGAGGTAATACTGAAACGACTTCGGATCCAGCGCGAACTGCACGTTGCACCCGCCCTCGATCCCCAGCGCCCGGATGATTCGGAGCGCAGAGGTGCGGAGCATCTGGTATTCCTTGTTGGTCAGGGTCTGGGAGGGGCAGACGACGATGGAATCCCCGGTGTGTACGCCCACGGGATCGAGGTTTTCCATGTTGCAGACGGTGATCGCCGTGTCGTTTTTGTCCCGCATGACCTCGTATTCGATCTCCTTATACCCCTTCACGCTCTTCTCCACCAGCACCTCGGTGACCGGCGACAGCTCCAGGCCGCGCGCGAGAAGGGGAATCAGCTCCTCCTCGTTTTCCGCGAAGCCTCCGCCCGTGCCGCCGAGGGTAAAGGCCGGTCTCAGCACCACGGGGTAGCCGATCTTCTCCGTGATTTCCCGGCCCTCTCCGACGGTGTGCGCCACGTCCGAGGGAAGCACCGGTTCTCCCAGCCGCTCGCACAGGGCCTTGAACTGCTCTCTGTCCTCCGCCTCCTCGATGGAGGAGCACCTTGTCCCCAGAAGCTCGACCCGGCATTCCCGCAGAACGCCCTTTTTCTCCAGCTGCATGGCCAGGTTCAGCCCCGTCTGTCCGCCGATCCCGGGCAGGATGGCGTCCGGGCGCTCCGTGCGGATGATCCGGGCGGCGAATTCCAGCGTCAGGGGCTCCATGTACACCCGGTCGGCCACGGAGGTGTCCGTCATGATAGTGGCGGGATTGGAGTTGCAGAGCACCACCTCGTACCCCTCCTCCTTTAGGGCGAGGCAGGCCTGAGTCCCCGCGTAGTCGAATTCGGCGGCCTGTCCGATGACGATGGGCCCGGAGCCGATCACCATGATCTTGTGTATGTCAGTTCTCTTCGGCATGGGAAGCCTCCGTCAGCTCATGATTGCATCATGCGGATGAATTCGTCGAACAGAGATCCGCTATCCTCGGGTCCCGGCGCGCTCTCGGGATGGTACTGGACGGAAAACGCCCGGTCGGCTGGAGCTGCCATTCCCTCCACCGTCCCGTCCAGCAGGTTTATCCGGGTCACGGTCAGTCCCGTTCCCGCAAGGCTTTCCGCGTCCACGGCGTAGGAGTGGTTCTGGGCGGTGATCTCGATCTTCCCGGTCAGAAGATCCTTTACGGGATGGTTGCCACCCCGGTGCCCGAATTTCAGCTTATAGGTTCTCGCCCCATAAGCCAGAGCCAGAATCTGATGGCCGAGGCAGATGCCGAAAATCGGATATTCTCCCCGCAGGGCCCGCACCGTTCCGATGGTCTCCGGCACGTCCTCCGGATCGCCCGGGCCGTTGGACAGGAACACGCCGTCGGGATTCAGGCTGCGGATCGCGTCGGCTCCCGTGTTCCAGGGCACCACCGTCACCCGGCATCCGCGCTTCACCAGGGACCGGACGATGTTCTTCTTCATCCCGCAGTCAACCGCGGCCACGTGGAACCGGGGATGCTCCGGGGAGACCGTACGGATTTCCTTCACGCTCACCCGGGCAACCTGATCGTGCCGGAGGTCGGATTCCGCAAGGATCCGGAGGCATTCGTCCATGGGCATCCCGGCGTCCGTGAGAAGGGCCCGGCGGCTTCCGAGATCCCGGATGGACCGGGTGAGCTTCCGGGTGTCGACGCCGGACAGGCCCGGGATCCCGAACCGCTTCATGGCGTGGTCCAGGGTCTCCGCACACCGGAAATTCGACGGCGTGGAGCACACTTCCCGCACGATGAGCGCGCCGAGGGATGGGACCTCCGTCTCCCAGTCGTCCCCGTTCAGGCCGTAATTGCCGATCAGGGGATAGGTCATGACCACCGCCTGATCCGTGTAGGAGGGATCGGACAGAATCTCCTGATACCCCGCCATGGAGGTGTTGAAGACCAGCTCGCAGATCCGGTCACACGACGCTCCGAAGCCCTCCCCGACGTACACCGCCCCGTCGGAGGTCACAAGTTTTCTTCCTGTTTTTTCCGCCATACCGCTTTCCTCAGTTATGAATTTGCTCCGCAAATGTTATCAGTTATGATTGCCTGCGGCAAGTGATGAGCGCCTTCGTCGCGTTGGGGAGACGGGTCAGCGAAACCGTTTTCTCCGTCTCTCAGGCTTCGCGAAGCGAATTATCACCTGCGAAGCAGCCATCACTGTCATCGCGCGGAGCGCTCATCACTTCTTTTTGCCAGTCTCGCCTCAAACCGGTCCTTTCTCGTGTCCGCAGGGATCTTCGTGGGATAATCCCCGTCGAAGCACGCCGCGCAGAGATCGTCCCGCCCGGTCATTTCCCGCAGGCCGGAGATCGGAAGATACCCGAGGGAGTCCGCGCCGATGATGCGGGCGATTTCCTCAACTGTGTGCTTTACGGCGATGAGATGCTCCTTCGAGTCGATGTCCGTGCCGTAATAGCAGGGGCTGACAAAGGGCGGGGAGGAGATCCGCATGTGGATTTCCCGCGCCCCGGCCTCTCTCAGCAGTCCCACGATCCGACCGCTGGTGGTCCCCCGCACGATGGAATCGTCGATCAGCACGATCCGCCGCCCCCGCACGCTCTCTTCAATGGCCGAGAGCTTGATCTTCACCTGATCGAGCCGTCCGCTCTCCTCCGGGGCGATGAAGGTCCGGCCCACATACTTGTTCTTGATGAGTCCGATGCCGTAGGGAATGCCGGACGCCTCCGCAAACCCCAGCGCAGCGTCCAGGCCGGAATCCGGCACGCCGATCACAAGATCCGCCTCCGCCGGGCACTCCCGTGCCAGGATCCGACCCGCCTCCACTCTCGCCCGGTGGACGCTCACCCCGTCCAGCACGGAATCCGGACGGGCAAAATAAATGTACTCAAATGCGCAGAAACACCGCGGTCTCTCTCCGCAGTGCTCCCGGCGGGACATAACGCCGTCCTTTGTGAAAACGAGGATCTCCCCCGGCTCAACGTCCCGGATGAACGCAGCCCCGACCGCCTTCAGCGCGCAGGACTCCGAGGCCGCGACCCAGATCCCGTCCTCCCGCCTGCCGTAACAGAGGGGCCGGAAGCCGTAGGGATCGCGGGCGCAGAGCAGCTTCTGCGGGGACATGAGGACGAGGGAATACGCCCCGTCGAGATGAGGCATGGCGGCGGACAGCGCGTCCTCGATGGAGGAGGTCCTGAGCCGCTCCCGCGTCACCAGGTAGGCGATGGTCTCGGTGTCCGAGGTGGTGTGGAAGATCGCGCCGTTCAGCTCCAGCGCGCTTCTCAGCTCCGCGGCGTTCGCGAGGTTGCCGTTGTGAGCGATGGCCATATGCCCCTTGACGTGGTTGACCTCGATGGGCTGGCAGTTGGCCCGGTTGTTCCCGCCGCCCGTGGTGGCGTAACGGACATGCCCCACCGCCATGGACCCGCGGGGCAGCTTTGAAAGCGTCTCCGGCGTGAAGACCTCCCCGACCAGTCCCAGATCCTTGTGAGAGGCAAACACGCCGTCGTCCGAAACCACGATCCCGCAGGATTCCTGTCCCCGGTGCTGCAGGGCGTAGAGACCGCCATAGACGATCCCCGCCGCGTCAACCGGCTCCGGCCCCGGAGAAAACACCCCGAACACGCCGCATTCTTCGTGAATACTCAAAACAAACCCTCCGAAGGGATGAGTGATGAATTTGCTTCGCAAATGCTGACAGTTATGATTGCTTCGCAAGTTATGATCTGCTCCGCGAAACTAAAGAGAGACAGTCTTTCTCTCTCCCAACGTGCCCCGGGCGCTCATCACTTGCCGCAGGCAATCGTCACTGCTCACGTGCGGAGCGCTCATCACTCTGTTTCACTTCCCGCTGTCTCCGTAGTTTGCCAATACTCTGGCGGACGGATCGTTCACGTCGCAGCCCTTCCACGCCCGGTTCGGCATCCAATAGTCCCGGATCATCTCCGCCTGACCGGGATAATGCTTCTCGAAGAGCTCCCGGTACAGGAGGGATTCCTTCGTGAAGGGCGGGCAGTACGAATACGCCTTTCGCTTCTCTTCAAATTCTTCGTCGGAATAAAGCCCCTCGGCGTATTCCTTCAGATCGTCCACCATGGAGTGGCCCACCGCGTCCGAGAACGCCGCCTTCTCCCGCCAGAGGATCTCATCCGGCAGCCAGTCTCCCTCAGCAAACGCCCGGCGCAGGAGGTACTTTCCCTTGCCGTACCGGTTCAGCTTCATTTCGGGATCGATTGCCATGACGTACTTCACAAAATCCAGATCCCCGAACGGGACTCTGGCCTCGAGGGAGTTCACCGAGATGCACCGGTCCGCGCGGAGCACGTCGTACATGTAAAGCTCCCGGACCCGCTTTTCCGCCTCCGCCTGAAACGCCGCGGCGCCGGGAGCGAAGTCGGTGTACTTGTAACCGAAGAGCTCATCCGAAATCTCCCCGGTGAGGAGCACCCGGATGTCCGTCGTCTCGTGAATGGCACGGCACACGAGGTACATCCCCATGCTCGCGCGGATCGTCGTGATGTCCCAGGTTCCGAGAACGGCAATGACGGTTTCGAGGGAATCGAGGACCTCTTCCCGGGTCATGATGACCTCGGTGTGCCGGCTCCCGATGAAGTCCGCCGCCTGCCGGGCGTATTTCAGATCGATGGCGTCCCTCTCCATCCCGATGGCGAAGGTGCGGATCGGCTTTTTGCTCTTCCGCTGGGCGATGGCGCACACCAGAGAAGAATCGAGGCCACCCGAAAGCAGGAAGCCCACCTCAACGTCCGCGACGAGGCGTTTTTCCACCCCGGCAATCAGCTTTTCCCGAATGCTCCGGCAGACCGTATCGAGCGGATCCCGGACGATTCTCTCCGGCTTCGCGATGTCGCAGTACCGGACAAACGCTCCGCCCTTCCAGTAACATCCCGGCGGGAAGGGGATCACGCGGCTCACAAGCCCCACCAGGTTCTTCGCTTCGGAGGCGAACAGGATCTTTCCGTCCGCTCCATACCCATAGAACAGAGGCCGGATGCCGATGGGATCCCGCGCCGCAACAAACTCCTTCGTCCGTCCGTCCCAGATCACGCAGGCGAACTCCGCGTCGAGCATGGGAAACATCTCCGGCCCGTACTCAAACCAGAGGGGGAGAAGGATCTCGCAGTCGGAATCGCTCTCAAAGGTGTATCCTTTTCGGACGAGCTGTTCTCTCAGCTTCCCGAAGCCGTAGATCTCGCCGTTGCAGACCAGAAGGGAGCCATCCCGCTCGAAGGGCTGCATCCCCTCGGGGGTGGGACCCATGATGGCGAGACGGTGAAACGCCAGGAGAACGCCGTCCAGCTCCACGATCCGGCTGTCGTCCGGTCCGCGGGATTTCGTGCGGTCAAACCCCGAAAGGAACGCCTCCGGGGAGACAGAGCTTTCATAACAGGTCATGATGGAACACATGGCACTCCTCCGTTATTCCACGTCCTGCAGGGCGTCGTAGCCTTCTTCTCCGGTCCGGACCTTCACGACGTTCTCCACGTCGTAGACGAAGATCTTGCCGTCGCCGATGTGACCGGTGTAGAGGACCTTCTTCGCCGTCTCGATCACCGCGCGGACCGGGATCTTCGACACGACGATGTCCACCTGCACCTTCGGCAGAAGCGTCGCTTCCACCGCAATGCCGCGGTAGTATTCCGTCCTCCCCTTCTGCTGTCCGCAGCCGAGGACGTGGGAAACCGTCATGCCGGTGATGCCGAGATCGGTCATGGCGTTTTTCAGCGATTCGAACCGGCTTTCCTTGCAGATGATCTCGATTTTGGTGAACTTCGGCGTCCCTTCCACGAACGAGGGAACGCGCTTCACAGGGACGGCCTCGGCGGGCGGGGTGTCGCCGGTCACGACAATGGGCGCGGATTCGCCGTCAAAGCTCGAGGTATCGGGCGACAGGGCGAATCCCGCATAGGCAGTCAGAAGCCCGTGCTCCGAAATGTCGAGACCCTGGATCTCGTCCGTGGGATCGGCACGGAGCCCAATGGTCTTTTTGAGGATCAGGAAAACGATCGTAATGATGACTGCCACATATGCCGCCACCGTCACGACGCCGAGCGCCTGCACGCCGAGGAAACGGAATCCTCCGCCGTAAAAGACGCCCTTCTCAGTGGAAACGCCCGTGGCGAAGAAGCCCGTGAGAATCGTACCCAGCGCGCCGCAGATCCCGTGGACGGAAATCGCTCCGACCGGATCGTCGATCTTTGCGACCTTATCGAAGAACTCCACGGCGAAGACGATGACAAGGCCGAAACAGAGGCCCATGACCGCCGCTCCCACGGGGGAGACCGCGTCGCATCCCGCCGTGATCCCGACCAGCCCCGCGAGCGCCGCGTTGTAGGTCATGGAGACATCAGGCTTCTTGTAGCGGATCCACGTCGTAATCAGGGTGGTGCAGCAGGCGACCGCCGCGCATAGATTGGTGCTGAAGAAGACCAGGCCCGCAGAGACTACCAGCGCGTCGGAATCCATGCCCACGGTGGACGCACCGTTGAAGCCGAACCAGCAGAACCAAAGGATGAACACGCCGAGGGCAGCCGCCGTCAGATTGTGGCCGAGGATCGCCTTCGGTTTTCCGTCCTGGCCGTATTTGCCGATGCGGGGACCAAGGATCGCCGCTCCGATGCAGGCGCAGACGCCGCCGACCATGTGCACACAGGTGGAACCCGCGAAGTCATGGAAGCCCAGCGCGGAGAGCCAGCCGCCGCCCCAGATCCAGTGTCCGGAGACGGGATAGATGAAGAGGGAGATGCAGAGGGAATAGATGCAGTAGGCAGAGAATTTCGTCCGCTCCGCCATGGCCCCGGATACGATGGTGGCCGAGGTGGCGCAGAAGACGGTCTGGAAGATGGCGAACGCCCAGAGCGGGACGCCCGCGGGGAGGATGTGGCTGTAATCGCCCAGGATGAAGGGATCGATCCGCCCGAAGAGCGCCGTGCCCGATCCGAACATGATCCCGAAGCCCGCGAGCCAGAACACCGGGGTTCCGATGCAGAAATCCATGAGGTTCTTCATGAGGATGTTTCCGGTGTTCTTGGCACGGGTGAATCCGGCCTCGCACATGGAGAATCCGGCCTGCATGAAGAAGACGAGGGCCGCGCCAAGCAGAACCCAGATGGTGTTTACGGAGGAATATGTCATGATAAACGATCCTTTTTTCGAGTTATGAATTTGCCTCGCAAATGTTAACAGTTAGGATTGCCTTCAGCAAGTGATGAGTGCCTTCGGCACTTTGGGGAGATGGGTCAGCGAAACCGTTTTCTCCGTCTCTCAGGCTTCACGAAGCGAATCATCACTTGCGGAGCAATCCTCACTCTCAACGCGCGAAGCGCTCATCACTTCTTTTCAGTTGACTCCGAACAGCAGCTCCCCATACGTCGGGAAGGGCCAGTACTCCGCCGCGGTGACGCCCTCGGCCTCGTCGCAGAGCGCTCTCAGGGCCGTCATGCTCCCGAGGACGCGGTCCCGGATGGCGAAGGACTGCGCCCCGATCTCATCGATCTTCCGCGCATCGTCCGCCGCCGCCTCCAGCTCGTCCACCCGGTCGGCGATGGAGTCCGCCAGCCTCGACAGGGTGGAGGCGGTCCGGACCTCGTACCGGCAGGACAGAGGCTCGGAAACGGACCGCTTCGCCGCGATGTCGGAGGCCAGGGAGGCGGCATAGGAGGCAACCGCCGGAAGGATCTGCCGCTTCGCCATGTCGATCATGGTGTTTGCCTCGATCAGCACGGTCTTGCAGTAGTTCTCCAGCATGATCTCGTACCGGGACCTCAGCTCCGCCGGGGTAAAAACGCCGTGGGAGGTGAGCATCGAGACGTTCTTCTCGGAGAGCAGCTCCGGGAAGCAGTCGGGCGTGGTGCGGTAGTTGGGCAGTCCGCGGACCTCCGTGGCCTCCTTGATCCAGGCGTCGTCGTAGCCGTTGCCGTTGAAGAGGATCCTCTTGTGGGCGGACACCGTGTCCCGGATCAGATCATGAAGGGCGGTTTCAAAATCGTCCGCCGCTTCCAGACGGTCCGCGTACTGTCTCAGGCTCTCGGCCACCGCGGCGTTGAGCATGATGTTGGCGCAGGCGATAGAGTTGGAGGAGCCCAGCATCCGGAACTCGAACTTGTTGCCCGTGAAGGCGAAGGGCGAGGTCCGGTTGCGGTCCGTGGCGTCCCGGCTGAACTGCGGGAGCACGTCCGCGCCCAGCTTCATGACGGTTTTCTCCGCCGCGCTGTACGGCTTGTCCGCTTCGATGGCGTCGAGGATCGCAGTCAGCTCATCGCCGAGGAACATGGAAACCACCGCCGGAGGAGCCTCGTTGGCGCCTAGCCGGTGATCGTTCCCCGCCGTAGCCACGGAGATCCGGAGCAGGTCGGCGTAGTCGTCCACGGCCTGAATCACGGCGCAGAGGAAGGTCAGAAACTGCGCGTTCTCATACGGCGTCTCGCCCGGGGACAGGAGGTTGACCCCCGTGTCCGTGGCGATGGACCAGTTGTTGTGCTTGCCGGAGCCGTTGACCCCGGCAAAGGGCTTTTCGTGGAGCAGGCAGACCAGCCCGTGTTTTGCCGCCACCTTCTGCATGATCTCCATGGTGAGCTGGTTGTGATCGGTGGCGACGTTGGTGGTGGTGTAGATGGGAGCCAGCTCGTGCTGAGCCGGAGCCACCTCGTTGTGTTCGGTTTTGGCCAGGATCCCCAGCTTCCAGAGCTCCTCGTTCAGCTCCTCCATGTAGGCGGCGACTCTCGGTTTGATGACGCCGAAGTAGTGGTCGTCCATCTCCTGTCCCTTGGGAGGCTTCGCGCCGAAGAGGGTCCGGCCGGTGAAGCGCAGATCGGGCCGCTGTTCATAGAGCTTCCGGTCGATGAGGAAATACTCCTGCTCCGGCCCAACGGAGGTGGTGACGCGCTTCACGTCAGTGTTTCCGAAGAGCCGGAGAATGCGCATCGCCTGCCGGTTGATGGCCTCCATGGACCGCAGCAGGGGCGTCTTCTTGTCCAGCGCGTGCCCGCCGTAGGAGCAGAAGGCCGTGGGGATGCAGAGGGTCTTCCCCTTGATGAAGGCGTAGGAGGTGGGATCCCAGGCGGTGTAGCCCCTCGCCTCGAAGGTGGCTCTCAGTCCGCCGGAGGGGAAGGAGGATGCATCCGGCTCGCCCTTGATGAGCTCCTTGCCGGAGAACTCCATGATCACGCCGCCGTCCGGAGCCGGGGAGATGAAGGAGTCGTGCTTTTCCGCCGTGATGCCGGTCAGCGGCTGGAACCAGTGGGTGAAGTGCGTCGCGCCTTTGGAGACGGCCCAGTCCTTCATGGCGTCGGCAACGGCGTTTGCCACGGCCACGTCCAGCTCCGCGCCCTCGTCGATGGTTTTCCGGAGGGAGGCGTAGACCTTCGCCGGAAGGTTTGCTTTCATCACTCTGTCGTCGAAGACCATGCTGCCGAATGTTTCCTGAACGTTTGCCGCCATTTTGAATTCCTCCTGCCCCGTGAGGCACCTGAATGAAAGAAAGGCAAAGACACCTGTCCGGATTTCCGGAAAAAGACGCCTTTGCCTTTTCTGCATAAATATGTGGCCGTAAAATGGAAAACGTCTCCGCAGATCCGATCCGCGAAGACGCCGTTGCCTTCCATGCCCGTATTATACTCCCGCGTCCTCGTCCTGTCAATAGGATTCCCGTCGTTAATCTGCACAAAATTCAGCTCGCATGTCCATGAATATTTATTCGTCCGAATTTACTCCGGACCTCTTGACAAGCCCGCCCGCATCCCGTATAATACGATCAAATGAGCAAAGGCGTTCATTCCGTTTTTTCGGGATGGGCGTGTTTTCTTTTTTCGGAGGAAGACCATGAAACTGGAAGGAGAGGTCCGGATCCCCTCCGGCTGCGCCATCGCCGCGGTGATCGACCGGGACGGCGGGATGATCCCCGGGAACCTCACGGCCGAGGCCATGCGTCCCATGCACGAGCGGTCCAACGGTCTGGGCGGCGGATTCGCGGGCTACGGGATCTACCCCGACTATAAGGATTTCTACGCCCTGCACTTCTTTTTCGACGACAGGGCGGCGCGGAAGGACTGCGAAGTCTTTTTAAAGGAACGCTTCGAGATCGTGAAGTCCGAGATCATCCCGACGCGGAAAATCCCCTCCGTGACGGACGAGCCGGTGATCTGGCGGTATTTCGTCGATCCGCTGAAATCCGTCCTCGCGGCGGAGCAGGTCGACGAGCGGGAGTTCGTGGTGCGCACGGTCACGAAAATCAACACGGAGCGGCGGGGCGGATACGTCTTCTCCTCCGGGAAGAACATGGGCGCCTTCAAGGCCGTGGGCTATCCCGAGGACGTGGCGGACTTCTACCGCCTGGAGGAATACGCCGGGTACGCCTGGTGTGCCCATGGGCGGTATCCCACGAACACCCCCGGCTGGTGGGGCGGCGCGCATCCCTTCACGCTCCTGGACTGGTCGGTGGTCCACAACGGGGAGATCTCCTCCTACGACGCCAACCGCCGCTGGATCGAGATGTTCGGCTACAAGTGCACCCTGCAGACCGACACGGAGGTCATCACCTATATCATGGACTATCTGCTCCGCCGTCAGGGACTGACCCTCGAGGAAGCGGCGTCCGTCGTGGCGGCTCCGTTCTGGTCGTCCATCGAAGGGGAAGCCGATCAGGAAAAGCGCGAAACGCTCACGTATCTGCGGACGGTGTTCCCTTCCCTGCTCGTCACCGGGCCGTTCTCCATCATCCTGGGATTTGACGGTGGGCTGATGGCCCTGAACGACCGGCTGAAGCTGCGGTCCATGGTGGTGGGAGAGCACGGCTCCCGGGTGTACATCGCCAGCGAGGAGGCCGCGATCCGCGCCATGGATCCGGAAGCCGGGCGGATCCGCTATCCCGCGGGAGGCGAGCCCGTGATCGTGAGAGTGAAGGGAGGCGAGGAATAATGTCCGTCGAATACTTTCAGCCGGAATTTGAGGTCGTGCGGAACGAGACCCGCTGCATCGCCTGCCGTGTGTGCGAAAGACAGTGTGCCAACGAGGTGCACCGGTACGACGGGGAGCGCGGGCTCATGCTCTCGGACGAGACGAGGTGCGTGGACTGTCAGCGGTGCGTGTCCCTCTGTCCCACAAGGGCGCTGAAGATCGTAAAGAACCCCAATACCTTCCGGGAAAACGCCAACTGGCAGAGCTCCTCCATTAAGGAAATCTGCAAGCAGGCATCCTCGGGCGGGGTACTCCTCTCCTCCATGGGCAATCCGAATCCGCTCCCGGTCTACTGGGACAAGATGCTTGTGAACGCCTCGCAGGTGACCAATCCCCCCATTGATCCGCTGAGGGAGCCCATGGAGACCCGGGTCTTTCTCGGAAAAAAGCCGGACAGAATCACCAGACGGCCGGACGGCTCCCTCGACACGACCCTTCCCCCGCAGATCGAGCTGTCCATGCCCGTGATGTTCTCCGCCATGAGCTACGGATCCATCTCCTACAACGCCCACGCCTCCCTGGCCCGGGCGGCGGAGAAGCTGGGGATCCTGTACAACACCGGCGAGGGCGGGCTCCACGAGGATTTTTACCGGTACGGAGCGAACACCGTGGTTCAGGTGGCGTCCGGGCGGTTCGGGGTGCATGAGGACTATCTGAACGCGGGGGCAGCCATCGAGATCAAGATGGGACAGGGCGCGAAGCCCGGGATCGGAGGACACCTGCCCGGGGCGAAGATCGTGGGGGACGTGAGCCGGACGCGCATGATCCCCGAGGGCTCCGACGCCATCTCCCCGGCGCCTCACCACGACATCTACTCCATCGAGGATCTGAGACAGCTGGTCCTGTCCCTCAAGGAGGCGACGGCTTATAAAAAACCGGTGATCGTCAAGGTCGCTGCTGTCCACAACATCGCCGCCATCGCCTCGGGAATCGCCCGCTCCGGCGCGGACATCATCGCCATTGACGGCTTCCGGGGCGGTACGGGCGCGGCTCCCACGAGGATCCGGGACAACGTGGGCATCCCCGTCGAGCTGGCCCTGGCCTCCGTGGACAAACGTCTGCGGGACGAGGGGATCCGGGGTGACGTCTCGCTCGTCGTCGGGGGCAGCATCCGTTCCGCGGCGGACGTGGTGAAGGCCGTCGCCCTCGGCGCGGACGCCTGCTATATCGCCACGGCTGCTCTGATCGCCATGGGCTGTCATCTCTGCCGCACCTGCCAGACCGGACGGTGTAACTGGGGCATCGCCACTCAGCGGCCGGAGCTGGTGAAGCGGCTCAACCCGGACGTGGGCGCGGAACGCCTTGTGAACCTCATGACGGCCTGGCGGCACGAGATCATGGAGCTTATGGGCGGCATGGGGATCAACTCGGTGGAGGCCCTGCGCGGCAACCGGCTCATGCTCCGCGGCGTCGGCCTGACGGAAAAGGAGCTTGAGATCCTCGGGATCGCCCATGCGGGGGAGTGAATATGAAAAGAATTTATGTCAACGAAGAGTGGTGTCTCGGCTGCCATCTCTGCGAATACAACTGCGCCTTCGCCAATTCCGGCAGATCCGACATGGCGTCCGCGCTCAAGGGGAAGCCGATCTTCCCGCGCATCCACATCGAAGGGGACGAGCGCGCAACCTGGGCCGTCTCCTGCCGCCACTGCGCCGATCCGATCTGCGTGAAATGCTGTATCGCGGGAGCGCTCTCTCAGGGAGAAGACGGCGTGATCCGGATCGACAGGACCCGGTGCGTGGGCTGCTTTACCTGCGTCCTCGTCTGTCCCTTCGGCGCGCTGGCTCCGGCGGAGGACGGCGTGATGCAGAAATGCGAGCTGTGTCTTTCGAACGCTTGCGGAGAACCTGCGTGCGTGAAGGGCTGTCCCAACCGCGCGATCGTCTATGAGGAGAGGTAAGGGCATGGAACACTATGTCATCATCGGCAACGGAACGGCGGCGGTCTCCTGTATCGAGGGAATCCGCTCGATCGACGGGGAATCCCCGATCGCCGTGATCTCCGGCGAACGGTACCCCGCCTACTGCCGGCCGCTCATCTCCTACGCGCTGGAAGGAAAGGCAAGCCCCGGGAGCATGAGCCAGCGTCCGGCGGATTTCTATGAGAAAAACGGATGTAAGGTCCTGTACGGCAAAAAGGCCGTCGGGATCGATCCGGAGAAGAAAACCGTGACGCTGGACGACGGGACCGGCCTGCCGTACACGAAGCTCTGCGTCGCGGCCGGCTCCTCTCCCTTCGTACCTCCCATGACGGGACTTGAAACGGTAGAAAAGAAGTTCTCCTTCATGACGCTGGACGACATGCTGGCCCTCGACGCCGCGGTCGGTGAGGACAGCCGGGTGCTGATCGTCGGGGCGGGGCTGATCGGACTGAAATGCGCGGAAGGGCTGGCGGAGCGCGTCGGGTCCCTCACGGTCTGCGATCTCGCCCCGCGGGTCCTGTCCAGCATCCTCGACGAGGAGGGCGCGGCCCTGATGCAGGAAAAGCTGGAGGAACACGGGATCTCCTTCCTGCTGGGCGACACGGCGGACCGGTTCGAGAAGAGCCGCGCCGTGATGAAGAGCGGGAAAACGGTCGATTTCGACATCCTTGTCCTGGCGGTCGGCGTACGCGCGAACACCGCCCTTGTAAAGGACATCGGCGGTGCGGTAAACCGCGGGATCGTCGTGGACTCCCGCATGCGGACGAGCATTCCGGATGTTTACGCCGCCGGAGACTGCGCGGAAGGGTTTGACAACTCAACGGGAACAAGCCGCGTGCTTGCCATCCTGCCGAACGCCCGGCTTCAGGGAGAATGTGCCGGAGTCAACATGGCGGGCGGAGAGCGGACGTTTGAAAACGCCGTTCCCCTCAACGCGGTCGGCTTCTTCGGCCTGCACAGCCTGACCGCGGGATCGGCTCCCGAGGGATGCGAGATCTGGGAGGAGCGCGGACCGGGACGGATCAGACGGCTCTGTACGAAGGACGGCTTTCTCACGGGCTTTGCCCTCATCGGATGCGAAGAGCGGGCGGGAATCTACACCTCCCTGATCCGGGAGAGGATCCCGCTCGACACGCTCGATTTCGAGCTTCTGAAGCATTCGGCGACCACGGCGGCCTTCTCATACGGGGAACGGAGAAAAGAATTCGGAGGTGCCTCATGAAGACGCTTTACGCAAAGGATCCGGACCACCGGGCGCTGAACGAGGCGGTCCGGAGGGCGGGTGATTCCGTCCGGATCACGGGATGCCTCGGCCAGCGGTTCATCGGCGCGGGCATGAGCGGCATCCGCATCGAAATCGACGGGATCCCCGGCAACGCCCTGGGCGCGTATCTGAACGGCGCGGAGATCACGGTGGACGGAAACGCCCAGGACGCGGTGGGCGACACCATGAACGGCGGACGGATCGTCGTTCACGGAAGCATCGGGGACGCGGCGGGATACGCCATGCGGGGCGGAGAAATCTTTGTCCGGGACGACGCCGGATACCGCGCCGGGATCCACATGAAGGAATACAGGGATAAGGTCCCCGTTCTGGTGATCGGCGGATGCGCGGGGAGCTTTCTCGGGGAGTATCAGGCGGGCGGCGTCATCCTTGTGCTGGGCCTGAACGCGGACGGAAGAAGGATCGTGGGGGACTTTCCCTGTACCGGCATGCACGGCGGACGGATGGTCCTGCGCGGGACGTGCGGCGGGATCGTCCTTCCCCCGCAGGTCACGGCAAGGCCCGCGTCCCCGGAGGACATGGAGGCGTTCAGGCCGTATATCGAAGCCTACGCCGCCCTGTTCGGGAAGGAGGCCGGGGAGATCCTCGACTCACCCTTCACCGTGGTGACGCCGGACAGCGCGAATCCGTACCGCAGAATGTACGTGGAGAACTGACAGGAGCGAATCATGAATTACACAAAAGACGAGGTGCTGGAATACGTGCGGGAGGAGGACGTGAAGTTCATCCGCCTGGCCTTCTGCGACGTGTACGGACGGCAGAAGAACATTTCCATCATGCCCGACGAGCTGGAGCGGGCCTTCGACGGGGGGATCCCCTTTTATCCCTCCGCCGTCTGCGGTTTTGAAGGGGAATCCAGTCTGTCCCTGCGCCCCGATCCCGCGACGCTGTCGGTCCTTCCCTGGCGTCCGGAGCATGGCCGGGTGGTGCGGATGTATTCGACCGTGGCGCAGACGGACGGGACGCCCCATCCCGCGGACACCCGGAGCCTGCTCCGAACGGCGGCGGCGGAAGCGGAGGAGGCGGGAATCTCCTTCCTTTTCGGCCTGCAGCAGACCTTTTACCTCTTCTGCACGGACGAGGACGGACGCCCCACGAAGATCCCCTACGACCGGGCGGGCTACATGGACATCGCGCCTGAGGACCGGGGGGAGAACATCCGGCGGGAGGTCTGCCTGACCCTGGAGCAGATGGGGATTCGCCCGGAGAGCTCCTGCCACGAGGAGGGTCCGGGACAGAATAAGATCGACTTCCGCTTCTCGGACGCCCTCTCCGCCGCGGACAACGCCATGACCTTCCAGACCGTGGTCCGGACCGCGGCACACCGCAACGGCCTCGCGGCGGATTTCTCCCCGAAGCCGCTGGACGGAGAGCCGGGGAACGGATGCCACGTCAACTACTCCGTGCGTTCCGAAAAGGACGGAAGCTCCCCGGAGGACGCCCTCGGAGCGGTGACCGCTGGGATCCTCTCCCGCCTCGACGCCATGACGGCCTTTCTCAATCCGACGGAGGACTCCTGCAGGCGCCTTACGGGCCGGGACAACAGCGCCGCCTGGTCGGGAAAGGACCGCACCCGCCTTGTCTGGATCCCAAAAGGGCGGAACCGGGCCGAGCTGCGCTCCCCGGATCCCGGCGCGAATCCCTATCTCGCCCTGACGCTCCTGATCCGGGCGGGACTGGAGGGATACAAAACCGGCGCGGTCCTGCCTCCCGAGGGAGAACCCCTTGACGG
>CACYWX010000010.1 GCA_902778205.1 uncultured Ruminococcus sp.
CACCGGCATGGACACATCCGCGTCCTCGTCCGTGAATACCGACGGACAGCTCAGCCAGGCGAACAGCCGCCGCACGATCCGGTCGCAGAGCCAGGCGAAGGTCACGCAGAAGACCCCGAACCAGGCGGGGAGCATGACGAAGACCGAGCGGGCCGTGCCGTACAGACTCAGGGAGGTCAGGAGAGCCGCTCCGGATCCCTCGGCGGATTCCGCTCCCGGCACGGCGGCGCGGAAGGCTGTTCCCAGCATCTCGGGCACCTCGGTCATGAAGGCGTCTCTAAGGCCCTCCGGCGAGCCGAAATCCAGACCGATCCGGACAGCCGCCGCCGTTCCGAAGCATCCCGCCGCGAACAGGGCCAGGGTCGTCACCCGCCGGAACCGGTCCTCCCGGGCGATCAGGGACACGGCGAAGGCGTAGGACACGGGCAGGAGCGCCAGACTCAGGCACGCCGCGTCGGACAGCCGGGCTCCGAAGAGAAGCATCAGCCCGAAGGACAGGGGCGTGCAGAGCAGGGATGCCTCCCGCCGCCATAAGAGCACGGTCAGGGCGTACAGGGAAGCGGCCAGCGGCAGGAACGGCAGACAGGCCAACAGTCCCGCCACGTTCTGGGCCGACAGGGGTTCTCCCGCCGAGGGCGAGGCGAGTCTGGCCGCCGCCGCGGATGCCGCCGCCGACAGGAGCATAAACACCGCCGCCATGAAGCCGGTCATCCGGGGGAGGTCCTCCCGGGGTTCCATGACGGAGCGCATCCGCCCGAGGAACGCCGAATCCGCACCCCTTCCGTTTTCAGCCATAGTCCCGCCCCCTTTTGCGCCGGTATCTGTCTCTGCGGACAATACTCCTATTTTAGTAATCCATTATACCACAGACGGCGGGGAAAATCAAGACGCCGGCCCGACAAAGCGGGGATTTACGGCACCTCGACGGTCTTCCCCAGCACCGTGGAGTAGATCTCGGTGCGGACCACGGGCTCCCCGAACATGGCGGCGCAGATCTCCCTGTAGTACGTCAGCTGATTCCGGTGGCGGGCGAGGAGCTTTTTCGCGGCCAGGGAGGGATCGTTCCGCTCCTCCGCCGTCAGGGCGTCCGTCTTGTAGTCCACAAGCACCAGGCCGCCGCCGTCGGGATCCCGGTACACGCAGTCCACCACGCCCTGCACGGTGACCGAGGCGTTCCTCTCCCGGAGCAGGGCGGCATAGGCCGGATCCCCGGTGAAGCGCTCCGCGGGCAGAAGGGCGTTGAACCGGAACTCCCGCTTCACCATGGGTGAGCGCAGAAGGGCGTCCATCAGCGCGCTGTCCCGGAACCGATCCAGCTGCCAGCGGTAGATCAGGTCCGCCGTCTCCCGGGACAGGAACCGCTCCCGCACCAGCCGGTCGATCTCCGCGCCAACGCCCTTTTCCCGGAGATTCCGGTAATCGACGAACTGGAGGAACACATGGGTCGCGCTTCCCCGGTCCGCACCCGTGGCCTGCACCCCTCCCGTCATGAAGGACGGACGCTTCGGCTGACGCTTCCGTTCCTCTGAGGCATCCGCGGCTTCGTCGGCTGGAATTTCATCCGGTTCCGCGTCCGGCGGGAGGGTTTCGGTATTCTCATCCAGGGTGGGGGACAGACCGGCGTCCTCCCCGTCCAGAATCTCCGGATTCAGCCGGGACACCGTCAGCTTGGAGGGGATCCGGCCCAGCACGTTTTCATAGGCGAAGGAGAACCGTTCCGCGAGACGGTCCGCGAGGGCACGGCGGGCTTCGGCGGCATCCTCTCCCTCGTCGGGGACGGACGCGGGCTCGGCGGGACCCTCCTCCGGATAAGGCTCCTCCCCGGGGATCTCCTCCGGTTCATCGGTCTCCGCTCTCCGGACGCTCACCGTCACGCGCTCCGTGGGATGCGCCGCCAGAGCCTCGAGAATCCAGCGGAGATAGCTCCCCGCCGTCCCGGCCCGGTATGCGTCCGCCGTTTGGGCCTGCCGCTCGGACTCCTCCAGCAGCTGATCCGGCTTCTGGGCCTTGCCGGTCACGATCAGGTGGTTCTGGGCCCGGGTCATGGCCACGTACAGCATCCGCATCTCCTCGTTCACGGCCTCCCGGGCGGTTTTCGCGCCGATGGCCTGCCGCAGGAAGGTGTCGCACCGGGCCAGACCGGCGGGATCGGGCAGGGTCATGCCGAAGCCCAGCTCCCCGTCGAAGAGGACCGTCCGCTGTTCGTCCTCCGTGTTCCGCCGCTTTGCGCACTCGCACAGGAAGCAGACCGGGAATTCCAGCCCCTTGGAGGCGTGGATGGTCATGATGGACACGGCGTCCTCCCGCCTGACGAACCCGGCGTCCTCCTCCGTATTCAGCATGTCGGGCAGATCCTCCAGCAGGCCGGACAGACCGCCGCCCGCCGAGATCCGCTCCCGGTTCCGCACCGCCGTGACAAACCGGTTCACCGCGTCCCGCTCCGCGCCGTTCTCCCGGATCCCGTCCAGAGCGAAGAAATCCGTGTCCCGGAGAAGGAATTCCGTGTAGCTGTCCGCCGCCATGCCTCGCGCCAAGGCTCTCTGACGCCGGAGCCACCGGCGCACAAGGAGGCACTTCTGACCGAGCGGCGACTCCGGATCCCCGTCCGCGGCGGCCTCCACCCCGGCGTAGAGGGGAGCGTCTCCCGCGGCCCGGCGGATGGCGATGAGATCCCCGGCGTCCACGGAAAAGACCGGGGACCGGAGCGCGCCTGCCGTATAGATGTCCCTCAGGGGATTGTCCACCAGGTTCAGCAGGCAGGTCAGAAGCATCACCGAGGGATAGGAACCCAGGGCCCGGGTGGTCTTCATCACCGCCGGGATCCCGCGCCGCTCCAGGGCCGCCCGATAGTTCTCCGCCGACCGGCCCGAGCGAAGCAGGATCGCCGCGTCCCCCGCCTTCATGACGGAGATTCCGTTTCCCCGGTACCGGCCGACCATGTCCGCGATGCGCTCCGCCGCGTATTCCGCCTCGGGATCGGTCTTTTCGCCGCTCTCCCCGGAGGTTTCGCCGTCCGGGTCATCGTCCTCGGAGGAGGAGGGTTTCCGGGGATTCTCCACGATCACCACCTCCGCCCGTGGAGCGTCCTCGGGCAGGTCCGGCCGGGCGTGGATCAGGGCGTCCTCCGCCTCGTAGGGAATGCCGCCCCAGGGAAGCAGATGGGCGGACACGGCGTTGGAGAAGTCCACCACGGACCCGGCGCACCGGAAATTCTCGCTCATGAAGAGGCTCCGGCCCTCCTCTCCGGAGAGCACCGGCAGATCCTCTCCGCATTCCTCCGGCGATACGGTGCCCCAGGCCCGCCGGTAGGAGGAGAACACGGAGGGATCCGCGCCCCGGAACCGGTAGATGGACTGCTTCACGTCCCCCACCATGAACCGGTACGCCTCCGGGGACACCGCCCGGAAGATCCTGTCCTGCACGTCGTTGGTGTCCTGGTATTCGTCGATGAAGAGGTACCGCAGTCCCCGCCCGATCTCCTCCGCGGCCCGGGTGCGCCCTCCTTCCCCGTCGGTGAGGAGCGCGAGGGCACAGGTCTCCAGATCCCCGTAGTCCAGCGCTGCCAGCTCCCGTTTCCGGGCGTCCAGCCTGCTCCGGAAGGAGGCGAGGACCCGGGCCGCACGCCTCAGGATCCGGGCGGTCTTGGCGGCGGACTCCCGGATCTCCTCCGCGGATCCGCTGAAATACGCCTTGACCATGCGCTCCATCCGATCCTTCATCTCGGTGCGGAAGAACTTGAAGGTCTCCCCCGCCTCCGTCACGTCCTGCTTCTGCAGGCGCGCCAGGGTCCCGAATCCGGCGGTCCGCATCCGTTCGGCCAGCGCGTCGTAGGCGGTCCCGTCGTCCGCGGCCATGGCCTCCGTCCGCTCCGCCCATTCGATGAGGGAATCGGCCAGGGGCCCGTATTTGTCGTCCTCCTTGCCCGGGGAGAAGTCCTCCCGGCATCCGGACAGAGCCCGGCGGTAATGGGCGGCGAACTCCACGATCCGGCGGCGGACCTCCTCTCCCCAGACAGTGGAGAGGGGATCTTCCTCACCCTTCCCCAGGGCGGACTGGAGATCGGCGAAGCGGTTCAGGGTGTCCGGCGTCAGACCGGCGGAGGCCAGCTTTCCGTCCAGCCACAGAAGCTCCCCGTCGATGGCGTCCGCGTCCCGGACATGGCCGAGGATGTCCGCCAGCTCCGGGAAGGAGGCCTCGTCGTCCGTGGGATCGCCGGGAGAAGCGAAGGCGTCGTCCACTGTGTCCTTCATCACCTCCGTCATGAGGTTCTTCGCCGCCGTATCCTCCAGGATCCGGGCGTCCGGAGACAGGCCCAGGGTGGGGAAATAGGGCTTCATGGCCTGATAGAGGAAGGAGTGGATGGTGGAGATCCGCGCGCCGGGCAGCTGTCCCATGGCACGGGCCGCTCTCGCCGCCGTCTCCATATCTCCCGCGGCCCGGGCATCGTTCAGAGCCTCCGTCAGCCGCCGCCCGATCCTCTCCCGCATCTCCGCCGCCGCGGCCCGGGTGAAGGTCACGATCAGCATCTCGGACAGCTCCGCCTCTCCCTCCGCCACCAGCCGGGCGATCCGTCCCGTCAGTGCGGCAGTCTTTCCGCTTCCCGCCGCCGCGGACAGGAGCAGGTTCCCGCCCCGGTACTCCACCGCCGCCTTCTGCGCGGGGGTATAATTCATTCCGGCCATGGTTCTCCGACCTCGCTTCTTTTCTTGATTGTCATTCCGATCCGTCCGTCAGCCGATCCGGCAGATCCAGCGGTTTCCGCACCAGGCGCAGGGATCCTCTCCCGGGGTGCGGCGCGGCTTTGCTCCGGCGTCCCCGGCTCTCATGCCCGCGGCGATCCGTCCGACGGTCTCCCCGATCTCCTCGTAGAGGGCGCCGAATTCCTCCAGCGTCACCAGGGCCGTTTTGCCCACCGCCTTCAATCCGCCGTCCTTTGTCTCCTTCAGGGGCACGAACCGTCCGGAGAGCTCCCCGTCCATGGCCCGGAGCACGTCCTCCTCGTCCAGATAAACGCCCACCCGGGTCAGGTGCTTTTCCGCCTCGACCTCCGATTCCTCCGCGGTCAGCATCCGCGGGCTGGAGAAGGGCGCGGGCTTCACGGTAAAGTACACCGCCGCCGCCGGGATCCGCTCCCGGTCCTCCTCCGGAGAGGGGCCGGGGAGACCGTTCTTCCACACGGCGAAGAGATAGAGGAGCGCCTGCACGTCCAGTCCGCGCTTTACCCGGTCCAGGGAGAAGTTCTTGGAGCCGGTCTTGTAGTCCACCACCCGGATATACTGCTTTCCGTCCGGGGCGTCCCAGAGATCCACCCGGTCCGCGACGCCGTCCAGCGTCACCTCCGCGCCGTCCGGAGTCCGGATGCGGATGGGCTCGGCGGACCCGTCCCCCAGTCCGATGGGCATTTCAAAGGCCGCGGGACGGAAGCCCCCCTGTCTCAGCTCCCGGGACACGGCCCGGAGGAAGACCAGGGTGTGCCGCTCCAGCCGCCGGAACAGGTACACCAGCCGCCCGTCCCGCTCCATGGACCCGCCCGTCATCCGGGACAGCTCCTCCACGTATTCGGCGATGATGGCCCGCGCGGCCTCCTTCATCTCCTCGTCGGACAGGTCGGCGGGCTGCGAGGCGAAATACTGCTCCAACACCCGATGCACGAAGTTTCCCACATCCGCCGCCGTGATCCCGGCCCGTCTTTCCTCCTCCAGCTTCATGCGGTACCGGCAGGCAAAGCGGAAGGGACAGCTCAGAAAGGTCTCGATCTTCCCCTGGGACAGGCGCATCCGGCGTCCCGTCTCCCGCATGGCAGGCCCGATCCGGTCGTTCTCCGCCGTCAGCGGCACCCGGGAGGCATCCCGCCGCGCGGTGATCCGGGACAGGACGGCGCGGTCCTCCTCCGACGTTCTCCGGGACAGCAGGTACTCCGCCGTCGCCGGATGCCAGACGATCTCCTCCAGGGGCAGCTCGCCGAAGGTCCGGACCGGGACGCCTGTGATGTCCGCGATCCGCGCCGCTCCCTCCGAGAGGCTTTTCCCGCCGGAGCTTCCCTGACCCACCGGAGCCAGCACCACCAGCTTTTCCCCCGCCGAAGCCGCCGCGCGGTAGAACATGAAGGCCTCCCGGGCCGTCTGCATGGCCGCGTCGGGACCGCCGATGACCAGTCCCACGGATTCAAGCGCCTCCTTGTCCCGTTCGTCGAAGAAATCCCCTGCGGACACCGACGTGCCGGGGAATTCTCCCTCCACCGCGCCCAGAAGGATCACGCAGCGGACCCCGTCGAAGCGGACGCCGGACGCGCTGCCCAGCATCACCTCGTCACAGCCGGTGGGGATGGTACCCATGTCCATGGCGGCGGCGACCCGGGCGAAAAGACCCGAGAACCGGCCCGCATCCAGACGGGTGTCCCCGAGGATCTGCACCATTTTGTCAAGGATCCGGCAGACCGCGTCCCAGCCGGCTTCGGTCCGAACGCCCTCCTTCGGCATGCCGATCTCCCGGTACGCCGCGCCGAGGGATTCCAGCCTCTCCTCCAGCCCGCATTCCTCCGCCAGCGCCACGATCCCTTCGGCGATGCGGCGCACTTCGGCGGATCCGTCAGCGAACACGGACAGGAACCGGTCCAGCGGAGGGATCACCCGTCTTCTGACCGCGTTGGCGGCGTCCAGCAGGGCCCGGTCCTCCGGGGTGATCTCCGTCCGGTATCCGGCGGGATTCATGATCCAGTCCCCGCCCGCGAACATGCGCCTGCCCCGGATGTTCCAGGCGGCGGCATAGGTCTCGAAGGCCTCCTCCGCGAATCCGGACAACCCCGGGGCCGCCTCCTCCGCGGGATCCGCCGCCGGGGTCAGGCCGGTCTTGACGAAGCGGACCACATCCCGCCTCTGCCAACCTCCCGCGCCCACCGCCAGAGCCGCCTCGACGAACCGGACCGCGGGAGACCGGGACACCGCCGAGGATTCCGACAGGAAGCAGGGGATCCCCTGGGCGCGGAGGGCAGCGTCCGTGATGCCCTCCCGTCCGGCGAAGGAGCGGGCCACCACGGCGATCTCCCGGCAGGCGTATCCCTCCCGCAGGAGCCGTCCGATCACCGACGCGCAGGCCTCCGCCTCGTCGAAGAGATCCGCGCATTTCAGCACCGTCACGCTTCCGTCGTCCTCCGGTTTCTCCTCTCCGGCGGATCCAGGGGCCCCGTCCTCCGCGTATCGGAACAGATCCCGCTCCACGCGGCGGAGAAGGGGCGCGTCCCGGTGGCGGAGGTTTTCCGTCAGGGGAATGCGCTCGTATTCCTTTCCGCAGCGGTCCGCCAGGCGCACGGCGGTTTTGAGGAAGGCGCGGATCTCCCCGAACTGACGCTCGTCCCCCTCGATCCCGGGCGTCGGCGGGCAGGCGAAGGTGACCCACACCTCGTCCGCCTGACCGAAGATCCGGTACAGGATCTTTTCCTGGGGAGCCGTCAGGGAGTAGAAAGAGTCCATGAAGACCGCCTTGCCGCGGAAATACGGATGCTCCGCCAGGGTGTCGGCCAGACGGGCGGGCAGGTCTCCCCGGTCGATGGCCTCCCGGTGGAGGATATCCTCGTAGGCGGCGTAGACCAGCACTGCGTCCCGCAGACGGCTGAGCAGATCCCCGCTCCGGTCGGATTTTCCGCCGTCGGAATCCGCGCCGCCGGAGATCTCCCGTTCTTCACAACGCTCCGCCTCCAGAGCCTCCAGCCGCGTCAGGGCCTCCTCCGCCTCTCCGGGGGTGATGCCGGCGGCCTTCAGCTCGTCCACGGCCTCCGTCAGGGCGGGCAGGTTCCGGTCCTCCCGTCCGCCGTCCTCGCCGCGCCGGTACACGGTCAGCTGTTCCCAGACGGACAGCATGGCCCGCCAGACCAGAAGCGTCCGGCTCCCCTCGTCCACAACGGGATCCGCCAGACCGCCGTACTCCCGGAACACGGCGTTGGCCAGACGGGTGAAATTGGTGATCTCCAGCCGCAGGTTCGCGGAGGGAGGCAGGAGGCGGGCCATGTCGGTCTCCCAGGCCACCGTCTGCTGCTCGGGCACCAGGATCACCACGTCCCGGCTCCCCGACCTCATCTCCCGGATCACTTCCTCCCGGATGCGGGCGGTCTTGCCGGTTCCTGCCCGGCCGGTGATAAAATGAAGCATACGTCCGTCCTTATAAAAAACGGAGCCGCCGCGCCCGCCGAAATCGCGGTCCGTACGGCAGCTCCCGTAAAGGTTGAAAAGCTTGTGAGACAGCGCTGTGGCGCCGCTTATTCGTCGATCTTGGCGATGATGACCTTACCGGCGTACTGGCTGTCCGGCCATGTGTCGTAGGGGCAGACGAACTTACCGCCCACGCTCATGGCGATATGCGCGCCGGTGACGGCGGTGAAGCCCGTCCGGCCCACGGTGCCGATGGCCTGGCCCTTATCCAGCACGTCGCCCACGGACACGTCGATGGAGCCCAGGTTGTAGTACCAGGTCTTCAGACCCCAGCCGTGGTCGATGACGATCAGGTTCCCGGCATATTCCAGCCAGCCCGCGTAGACCACCACGCCGGCGTTGCACGCCATGACCACCGTTCCGTCGGGAGCGGAATAGTCCACGCCGTTGGTGCGGTAAACCGGGGACGCGCTGTCGTTCAGGTAGATGTCCCGGCCGAAGCCCCGCTGCAGGGTGCATTCGCCGGCCATGCCGTCTAAGAAGAACTCGTAGAAGTACCGGTTGGCGGAGGAGGAGGCCAGCAGCTCATTTTCCACGGACTCATACTGCATGAGGGCGGCGGAGGACCGGGTCTGCTGGACCACCGACTCGTCCACGTACACGTTGGAATAGGGGATGCCGGCTCCGCCGTTGGGGTCCGTCACGTTCAGGGCCACGTGGGCGGTGGTGTTGCCGCAGGTGAAGGTCAGGTCGTAGGCGCCCGCCGGGGTCTCGATGTCCACGGGGATAAGGGCAACGGCCATGTTGTTTCCCGCGTCGTAGAAGGTGGGGGTATCGGCGTTCGGAAGGGTGGTGGAGGACAGGGAGATGCTCTCGGGGTTGGTCACGTTGGTCGCCGTCACGGCCACGAACCGGCCCGCGTTGACGGAGGTCATGCCCAGCCAGAATTCGGCCGGAGCCTTCACATAGGAGGAGAAGCTGTAGACCAGGTCCCCGTAGAAGGAGCGGGAGGCGTCCTGATACCACTTGGCCGAGACCTCCACGTAGATCTGCGGGATGCCGCGCAGGGACAGCTCGGACAGGGAATCCAGCATGCCGTCGTAGAGGATGCTTCCGGAGGCGTCGGTGACCTTCACGGAGCAGAAGTCCGGGATCATGTCGAAGGCCAGGGCCAGATTGCCCTCCACCTCGTAGGATTCCACGGAGGGATAGACGAAGGAGGACACGTCGGACTCCACGTAGCCGCCCGTATAGTTCCGGTACAGCCAGGAGGCGGTGTCCGGGGTCACGTCCACGGTGCCGGAGAGGGTCATATTGGGCAGGGAAGCGGCCTTATAGATGCTCTCGGCGTATTTCGTGGTGATGAAGGCCTCGGCGTCCTCGTCGCTGATCTTGTAGGCGGTGCCGTCCGGTGCGACGAAGTAGCAGGTGGTGGGATCCGTGGTGTAGTAGCACTCATAGGTCACGGATTTCACCGCGGCGGACACCGTTACCTTGAAGAACTGCTCGCCGAGGAGGGAATCCGGCAGGGAGGTGATGGACTGTCCGTTGTCCTTCAGGCTGAGGAAGTACCGGATCAGGTCGTCCGCCTCGTCGCCGTCCCGTTCCTTGGTGAAGGCATAGTTGTTCCCGGCCGGGTCATCGATGGAGATGCTGACGGCGTTGCCGGTATCCACCGGGGCGCTCTGGATCCGGTGGTAGCTGGCGTAGGCCGCTCCGGTGGGGATCAGGCACAGGACCGCAAGGATCGCAAAGAGGAGTTTGTTTTTCACGGCAAATCGTCCCTTCCCAGCCGTCCGGAGCCTAGAGGGCCCGCGCGGCTGCTGGAATGTATGGTCACGGCGGTCCTCACCCCTCCGGAACGCGCCCGGGAGAGGCAGAGACAATGACCGCATTGTATTCAAAAGCATTATACCATAACCCGCACCCGAAAATCAAGTGCCGCGGCCCGGCAGGGGACAAATTATCCGTGAAAAAACCGTATCCTCCGTGTAAAAAATGCGGAAAAAGCCCTTCCCTCAGCCGCCCGGAGGCAGTCATCATAAGGGAAGGGCTTGAATCCGGGAAGGGATCAGAGATTCTCCTCGATCAGCCGGTTGACCTCGGCCCGGAGGGTCTCCATCCATTCCGTGCTGTGGGGGTACTTCGAGAAGGTCACCTCGCCGTCCCGCTCCAGGACCGCCATGACGGCGTCCCGTCCGGCCAGACGCTCGGCCAGGTCCATGGCGCGGCGGTCCTGCAGGGCCATGGTGAAGGCCTTCATATGGAGGGTCTCCCAGGGCTCGCCGTGGGGACCGGGATACACCGCGAAGCAGTCTCCGGCGGGGACGAAATACTCGCCGTCGGTGATCGCGAAGGGATCCACCGGCCGGACGGAGTACTGGGAGTTATAGAAGTTGAATCCCCACTGCAGGAAGCCGGCGATTTTGTACTTCCAGAATTGGGCTCCGATCACCCGGGTCCGTGCCATGGGCATGGCCACGAAGCGGTTGGACACGTCCACGCCCTGGCTGCAACAGTAGTAGGTCCAGAGCCCGGGGATGCCCGCCTCGAGGAAGGGCTCGATGTGATTGCTGGAGGGGATGGGGTTGGAGCAGGCGCCGGTCTTGTAGAACTCGAAGGAGGAGAGGGCGTCCATGACGGGATGCCCCTCCAGCAGGTCCGCGATCTGCTCCCTGGCGGTCCGGTAGGAGTCCAGATGATCCAGGCCCGGCTCGTCGGAGATGTGGAAGAGGAGCCTGTCCGCAACGCCCAGCTCTTCCATCTTCGGAAGGAACGCCTTCAGAAACGCCCGCAGGAAGTCCCGGTATTCCGGGGAGGCGGCGTCGGTCTCCCAGCCGAAGAGACGCCGGTACTCGCCGTTCTCCCAGCCCATGATCTTCGGGGCGTGCTTCGCTCCCCACTGGGTATAGAAATGGGATACCTCGTAGTACTCCACGCCCACGTTCTTCGCCAGGTTCACCCACTGCTCCACGCGGTCGAAGCCGAAGGACCAGCCGTCGTCGGTTTTCGTCACGTCCACCAGCTGGGTGGTCCGTCTCTCTCCTCCCACGGCGGTGTCCAGCGGAGGCGTGAAGACGGGCATCAGGATGGTGTTGATCCCGTTCTCCACGGCGGCGCGCATGAACTTGCCGATGTACTCGCAGTGCTTCGGGGAGAAGGTCTCCAGGTCGTAGTAGTTGGCGATGCAGTCGCAGTGGAACCATTCGGTGACGATCATGTCCTGCTTCGGAAGGGCGGCGGCGATGACGTGGAGGGTGATTTCCGCGGAATAGGCCGTCTCCCCGGATTCGAAGCGAACCGCCACGGGGTAGTCTCCCGGCTCCAGGGTCAGCGGCACCTTCACCGTCACCCACAGAGCCTTCAGCTCCCCATAGGTCACCATGACGTTCCCGTCGGGACGGAGGGGCTGGAGCAGATCGGGGTAGAGACCGGGGGTCTTGCGCAGATAGTTGTCGTCCGCGTTCCGGTAGGCAGGCATCCGGACGGGCACCTGCTCCACGGTCCGGACGGTGATCCAGTTCTTCAGCGGGGACACCACGTCCAGGCGGAACATGGCCTTGGGATGATGGGCTGGCTCGTCGGAGGTATAGGCCACCTCGAAGGAGAATTCCTCTCCCAGAAGAGCCTCGCCGCGGGTGATGGCTTTCTTGCTGCCGAAATCCTCGTCCATGAAGCACTTCTCCATGGCGGAAATCGCTTTGATGAGAATGGACATATCTGAAACTCCTGTCGGGAAGGAAATTTGGCCGGATTTCTGCTTCCGGAATCGTCACAGAGCGCTTTCGATGAGGCGGCTGAGGAGATCGCGGTAGGAGACGCCGTCGTTCACCATCATCTTCGGGTACATGGAAATGGGGGTGAAGCCGGGAAGGGTGTTGATCTCGTTGAAGACGAACTCACCGCTCTCCGTGCAGAAGAAATCCACCCGGGAGAAGCCCCGGCAGTCCAGGGCCCGGAAGATGTCCGCCGCGTATCCGCGCACCTCGTCCTGCTTTTCGGGGGACAGGCGGGCGGGCAGATAGAAGGAGGAGGCGTCGCTGATGTACTTGGTCTCATAGTCGTAGAATTCGGAGGACCCGGTGTCGATTTCCGCGGGGTGGGCCACGGTGACCTTCCCGTGCTCCTCCAGCACCGCCACCTCGATCTCCCGGCCCACGATGCACTCCTCCACCAGAACCTTGGTGTCCTCCCGGAGAGCGGCGCGCACGGCCTCATCGAACCGGTCGGCGGTCTTGACCTTGGTGACGCCTACGGAGGAGCCCGCCCGGGACGGCTTGACGAACATGGGATAGCCGAACTTCCGCTCCGCCTCCTCCCGGATCCGGAGAAGATCGTCCCCGTTCCGGACCGCGTCCGCCTTGACCACCACGGCCTTCGCCAGCCGGACGGAGGTCTCGCTTGCGACGATGGCCTTGGCGGCGGCCTTGTCCATGCAGACCGCGGAGGACTGGCAGTCGCAGCCCACCACCGGGATGCCCGCCACGGCGAAGAGGCCCTGCATGGTGCCGTCCTCGCAGAACTTTCCGTGGATCATGGGCAGGACCGCGTCGACGCGGATGTGCTCGGGGCCGCAGTCCCGCATGACCAGGACGGTGCCGTCGGAGAAGTCCACGGCCAGGGGGAACTTTTTCCCGCTCTCCCAGGTGTCCGCGGCGATCATGGCGGGGTCGTCCTCGAACCAGTACATCCGTCCTTCGCGGGTGATGCCGCAGAGACGCACGTCGTACCGGTCCGTGTCGATGTTTTCAATGGCTCCCGTGGCGGAGGACAGGGAGACCTCGTATTCGGAGGACTTCCCCCCGAAGAGGATCAGAATGGTTTTCTTCATGTGTCAGCCTTTCGTCTTTTGTATGGAAGGAACGCGCCGCGTTCCGGATTCTGTTGATGATACAGGGCAGATCCCCGTCATTGTGCGGACTCCCTGCGCGTCAGGGCGTATTCCACGGAGTCCCGCAGGGCCTGCCAGGAGGCGTTGATGATGTCGGAGGACACGCCCACCGTGCGCCAGACCGTCCGGCCGTCGGTGGATTCGATGGCGACCCGGACGGCGGAGGCGGTGGCTCTGGTGTCCAGGACACGTACCCGGTAGTCCGTCAGCCGAACCGCCTCCAGCTCCGGATAGAACCGGGTCAGGGCGCGGCGGAGAGCCTCGTCGATGGCGTTGACGGGACCGTTTCCCTCGCCGGCGGTCAGGTACTCCCGGTCTCCCACGGCGATTTTGATGACCGCGGAGGCGGAGAACAGATCCCCGGCGGGGCGGTCCTTCTCCGTGGGCTCGTCGATGACCACCTTGAGGCTCAGAAGCTCGAAGAACCGCTTCCGGCGCCCCAGGACCTCCTCCAGCGCCAGGGTCAGGGAGGCTCCCGCGTCCTCGTAGTCGAACCCGGCGGCCTCCCGCTCCCGGATCATGGAGGCGGCCCGGACCACACGCTCGTCGTCCTTGGACAGTTCCGCTCCGGGAAGAAGGGTGTTCACCCGGTCCAGAATCGCCGCCCGGCCGCTCAGCCCGCTGATGACTGTGTTCCGGACGTTGCCCACGACGGCGGGATCCATGTGCTCGAAGGCGGCGGGGGACTTTCTCACCCCGTCGATGTGGGCGCCGGCCTTATGGGTGAAGGCGTAGCCTCCCACAAAGGGCGCGCTCTCGTCGAAGGACAGGTTCGCCGCGTCGCAGACGGTCCGGGCGGTCTCCGTGAGGCTCCTGATGCGGTCCCCCACGCAGTCGAAGCCCAGCTTGATCTGCAAAACCGGGATCAGGGTGCAGAGATCGGCGTTCCCGCACCGTTCTCCGACGCCGGACACGGTCCCCTGTACGTGGGACGCTCCGGCCAGAACGGCGGAGACGGCGGCGGCCGCGGCCATGCCCATGTCGTTGTGGCAGTGGATGCCCACGGTCTTCCCGGGATGGGCCTGCACCACCGCGCCCGTCACCATGCCGATCACGTCCGGAAGCATGCCGCCGTTGGTGTCGCACAGGACCACCGCGGAGGCTCCGGCACCGTAGGCTTCGTCCACCGCCCGCATGGCGTATTCCGGGGAGTCGGCCCAGCCGCTGAAGAAGTGCTCCGCGTCGAAGACGACCTCCTTGCCGGCATCCCGCAGGACCCGGATGCTCTCCCGGATGATCCGGAGGTTTTCCTCCGGCGTGGTCCCCAGCACCTCCGTCACCTGGTAAAGCCAGGCCTTGCCGTAGATCACGGCGACGGGCACGGGGGCGTCCGCGGCCATCCGGAGCAGGCGGTCGGAGGCGGGATCCGTTCCCACCCGGGCCGTCCGCGTAAAGACCGCCAGCCGCGCGCGCTTCAGCTTTTCATGGCGCAGGGACTCGAAAAAGGCGGCGGAGGCGTCGTCCGTGATCATGCCCGCCTCGATGCAGGATACGCCGAGATCGTCCAGGGCGTGAATGACCCTCCGGCGGTCGTCCGGGGAGAACTCCACCCCGACGCCCTGGGTCCCGTCCCGCAGCGTGGTGTCCAGTATGTCCAGCTTCATATGCACTCCGCCCTTATTCCGCGGGGCTTTCCTCTCCGGCGGCTTCCCGCATGGCCGTCCATTTGTTGATAGCGCCGAGATAGGCCTTGATGGATGCCTTGATGACGTCCGTGGACACGCCGCGGCCCGAAAAGACGGTTCCGGATTCCGCATCCCGGATCTTGACCTTCGCCTCGCCCAGGGCGTCCGTGCCCTCGGTGACGGCCGTGATGCCGTAGGACACCAGCTCCACCCGGCCCGCCGATCCGTCCGCGCCCGCGATGCGGTTCACGGCGTTGAAGGCGGCGTCCACGGGACCCTCCCCGGGAGCGGCCTCCGTGGCAACGGGGTTTCCCTCCTCGGAGCCCCCGGGCTCCTTGACGATCAGGGACACCAGCGCCATGGCCCGGATATGGTTCCCGGACTGGATCTGGAAGGTCTCGAGGTAGTACCGGCCCTCCCGGGAATCCAGGTATTCGCCCACGATGGCCCGGATGTCGTCGTCCGTCATGACGGATTTCTTGTCGGCGATCTCCTTGAACCGGGCGAAGGCGGCGTCGATGCCGGCGGCGTCCAGGGTGTAGCCCAGCTGGGCCGTCCGGTCCGCGAAGGCGTGGCGTCCGCTGAGCTTGCCGAGGACGATGGTGTTGGCGTTGAGTCCGATCTCCTCCGGCTTCATGATCTCGTAGGTGCCCCGGGCCGCCATGACGCCGTGCTGATGGATCCCGGAGGCGTGGGCGAAGGCGTTGGCACCTACCACGGCCTTGTTGGGAGCCACGGCGATACCGGACAGGGAGGCCACCAGACGGGAGGTCTCCGTGATTTCATGGGGATCGATCCGGCAGGAAAGCTCCTCGCCCCGGTTCCGGATGGCGTCCCGCCGGACCCGCAGGGCCATGACGATTTCCTCCATGGCGGCGTTTCCGGCCCGCTCTCCCAGGCCGTTCACCGTGCATTCGATCTGCTCCGCGCCGCATTCCGCCGCCGCCAGGGAATTGGCCGTGGCCATGCCCAGGTCGTTGTGGCAGTGGACGCTGAGGCGGTAGGAGCCCGGGACCTTCTCCCTGAGTCCCGTGAGGATCCGGCGGAACTCGTCCGGGGTGGTGTAGCCGACGGTATCGGGGATGTTCACGATCTGTGCCCCTTCCTCCGCCGCGCACCGCACCGCCTCCGCCAGAAAGTCCGGATCGGTCCGGGTGGCGTCCTCGGCGGAGAATTCCACCTCGTCGAAGGCGGGGCGTCCGTCCTCCCGGCAGAGGGTCCGTCCGTAGGCAACGCAGTCGCGGATCCTCTGAAGGCACTCCTCCCGGGTGATCCGCAGCTTGTATTCCAGATGGATGTCGCTGGTGGCGATGAAGACGTGCAGGCGGGATCTTCGCGCTTCCCGGACGGCCTTTGCGGCGGCGTCCACGTCGTCCCGGCGCATCCTGGCCAGGGCGGACACCACGGTATCTCCCAGTCTTCCCTTCCCCGAGGCCTCGGCAATGCCCGCCACGGCCTCCGCGTCGCCGGGAGAGGAGGCGGGAAATCCGGCTTCGATGACGTCCACGCCGGCCTTGGCCAGTCTCAGGGCAATATCCAGCTTCTGCCGGGGGCCGAAATGCACGCCCGGCGTCTGTTCTCCGTCCCGGAGGGTGGTGTCGTAGATCTGAATCTGTATCATGATGAGGAAATCTGTCCTTCGTTCAGCTGTCGTTTTATGTCTTCTTCCTCATTTCCGCGGCCCGGGTGTTCCCGCCGTAGTCGCGGATGGGAGCGTATGTCAGTCCCGCGCGCTCCGCCATATCCCGGACGGCCTCCGCCTGACGCCAGCCGTGCTCGATCAGAAGAACCCCGCCGGGCTTCAGACGGTCCGGATACAGCGCGATGATGGCGCGGATCAGGGACAGCCCGTCCCCTTCATCCGTCAGGGCGGTCCGCGGCTCCCGGTACAGCTCCGGCGCGAGATGCTCCATCTCCTCCGCCGTCACATAGGGCGGATTGGAGACGATCACGTCGAAGCGGTCCCCGGGGTCGAGCAGCCGGTCCGCGTCCCGCAGATCCCCCGTCAGAACGGGGCAGAGGTCCGAAAATCCCAGGTCGGCGAGGTTTTCCCGGGCCAGACGCGCCGTCTCCGGGACCAGCTCCACCGCCAGCCCCGAGGTCCCGCGGTCTTTTGAAAGGGCCAGGACGGCCCCGGCGATGCAGCCCGAGCCCGTGCAGAGGTCCAGAAACCGGCCCATCGTGGGAAGCAGGAACGCCGCCCGCTCCGCGACGATCTCGGTATCCGGCCGCGGGATGAGGCAGTCCTCCGTCACCCGGAAGGTGAGGCCGCAGAAGTCCCACTGTCCCAGGATATACTGCAGGGGTCGGCGTCCCTCGCGTTCCCTCAGGGCGGCCTCCAGCTCCGGCAGGGAATAGTCCCGTCCCCGGTCGGAGAGGATCCCGGCGAAGGAGACCCCGGCGAAGCGCTCCAGCAGAAGCATGGCCTCCCGGCGCGGATCCTCGATCCCGGCCTCCCCGAGACGCCGGATCATGTCGTCGAAGGTCACGGCTCAGGTCCCGTCGCCCCCGGCGCCGTCCTCGTCCTCATGAAGCACCGGCGCTTCCATGGGGAAGGTTTTGCCCTGATCCTTTTCTCCGACGGTGGAGGGCGGAGTCTGGGGCTTTCCCTCGGGCCGGGGATCCACCGTGCCGTCGTCGAGAAGGATGCCGGAGGGCTGGACCACGCCGCCGAAGCGTTCGGGAATGGCGTTTTTCAGAGCCGCCAGCGCCACCTCCAGCTGGGAATCGTCCGGTTCCCGGGTGGTGATCCGCTGCATCCAGAGGCCGGGGGCGGATACGATTTTCGTGAAGAGATTGCTGTGGCTGCCCGCGTACCGGATGAACTCGAAGCCCACGCCCACGATCAGCGGGATCATGCACAGCTTGGAGGCAAACCGCACCCACACGTTCCCCCAGGTCAGGAAGGAGTTGGCGATGATGGAGATCAGCAGCATCACAAAAATGAAGCTGGTTCCGCAGCGGCAGTGGAAGCGGGTGCAGCCCCGGGCGTTTTCCGGCGTCAGGTCCAAACCCGCCTCAAAGCAGGCAACGGATTTGTGCTCCGCGCCGTGGTATTCGTAGGTCCGCCGGATGTCGGGCATGAGGGACACGCCCCACACGTAGGCGATGAAGATGGCGATGCGGATCAGCCCCTCCACCAGGGACCGCAGAACCGCGTGAGCCCCGATGAAGCCTCCCGTCAGGGCGTCGATGCCCTTGGCGGCGAAGGTGGGGAGCATCAGGAACAGGCCCACGCCCACCACCAGGCCCAGCACGGTGCCGACAGCGGTGATGACGTTCATGAGCTTGTCGCCGAATTTGTCGTTCAGCCACTTCTCGAATTTCGTCTCCGGCTCGTCCAGATCGATGCCCTGCATGTCCGCGGACCGGGTCAGCATGTCCATGGACAGGGCCATCTGCTCCACGAAGGCCACGATCCCCCGGATCAGCGGGAGACGGGCGATTTTATGCTTCGAGCGGACCGAGGGCTTGTTCACGTTGTAGAGGGAGATCTTCCCCTCCGGCGTCCGCACCGCCAGGGAGCAGCGGTCCCCGGATTTCATCATCACGCCCTCCAGGACCGCCTGTCCGCCGACGATCCCGATTTTCGGGTCAAGCGCTTTCTTTTCTCTGCTCATGGTATCCTTTCGTATGTCCCGGGCCGTTTGCTCCGGCGGGGGACGCGCATAAATCATCACGATAGATTATAGCACAGCCGCCCTCCGATTGCAAGGCATAACGGCAAAGTGTCCGCGGCCTCCGGAACATTCCCTGGGGAGCGTTTTTTCCGCAGTCTTTCCCGCGGGGATGTTGAATTTTATCACATCATATGGTATAATACTGAGGAAATCATACCATCGGAGGAATGAAACATGATCTACGACGCGGCCATTATCGGCACCGGACCCGCGGGGGTGTCGGCGGCCCTGAATCTGAAAATCCACAACAAGAGCTTTATCTGGATCGGTTCGAAGAACCTCAGCGACAAGATCACAAAGGCCGAGCGCATCGCCAACTACCCGGGCTTCATCAACGCCACGGGGGAGGAGCTGAACCGGGCGTTCAGGGCGCAGATCGACGCCATGGGAATCGAGATCACCGAGGCCATGGTGAACGCGGTCTACGACATGGGGGACCACTACGCCCTGAACATGGGGGCGGATTTCTGCGAGGCGAAGACCGTGATCCTGACCACGGGAGTGGCCATGAAGAACACCCTGCCCGGGGAGGCCGAGCGCGTGGGCCGGGGCGTCAGCTACTGCGCCACCTGCGACGGAGCCCTGTACAAGGGGAAGACCGTGGCGGTGGTATCCACGAACGCGCGGTTCGAGCACGAGGTGAAGTATCTGGCGGAGCTGGCGGAGAAGGTGTACTTCCTGCCCACTTATAAGGACCCCGGGTTCATCGCGGAGAACGTGGAGACCGTGACCGCCCGGGCCGCCGCCGTCGAGGGGGACAAAAAGCCCTTCACGGTGAAGCTGACCGGCGGGGAGAGCCTGACGGCGGACGGCGTGTTCTTCCTCCGGGACTCCATCTCCCTGGCGGCGCTCCTGCCGGGCCTGAGGACGGAGGACGGGCACATCGCGGTGGACCGGAGCATGGCCACCAATCTGAAGGGCGTATACGCGGCGGGCGACTGCACCGGCCGTCCCTATCAGTACACCAAGGCCGTGGGAGAGGGCAACGTGGCCGCTCACAGCGTCATCGAATATCTCTCCGCCACCTGATCCGCCGATTTTCTCATCAAGAAATAACAAAGCATTCACAAAACGGAATCACGGCGGAAAAAACAGAGGGGTATAATGAGGGAAACGGACTGTCGCATTAACTCCTGAAAATGGAGAAATGCGACAACCCTGTTGTGCTTCAAAGGTGTTCGTTATTCTTTTTCTCCTTTATCGAGGAGCCGCGCATACATGCGCAAAAAGAACCAAAAAGAGGAACTCTCTGGAAGTCCTGGGTGTTCCGGACTCTGCGGAGTCCGGGTCAGGGCGTTGCCCCGACACCCTACCACCTTTTGAAAAAGGTGGACCAAAACTTTTGGAT
>CACYWX010000011.1 GCA_902778205.1 uncultured Ruminococcus sp.
ATGTTATTCACAATCAGACGCCTTGAGCGTCCTTTTCTTTTGGATAAAGATCGAGGGTGGATTCGAAGGGCGCGGTAGTGAATAGACAACTTGCTCAGAAATCAAAGATTTCTGAGCCGGTGAGCTGTCAGAGCCGCGCCCTGCTGACTTGTCAGCGAGCCGTTCCGCAGAAGATCCGCCGGTTCATGCTCTTCTCCCCGCCCTGCTGGTTCACCTGCCATCTGCCGGCGGACGGCACCCCCAACGTCGGCGGCGTGCTCAACGAGATCTTCGTCCTCGCCTCCATTCTCGTGGCCATGTTCCGGTATGATTTTAAAAAAACCGGGAAAACTGAGGACTGAAAGCCGCGGACCTCCTCTCCCGCGCGTATTTCCCGGCGGACCCCCTTGACAAACCAGCCCGGTTCGGGTACAATAGAAGACGGACGGTCCGGGGTGCGGACGGTTCAGCGGAGAAGGCGCAGAGCCTCCGCTCCATCATGAGTGATTGAAAGGCAGAAAAAGCCATGGCTAAGAAGGACGGACTCCTCCCGGAGGAAAACACCCCCGCCGAGGAGAACGAGGAATTCGATCCGGTGATCTACACGCTCACCGACGAGGACGGCAAGGAATACCACTTTGCCCTGCTGGAGAGCCTCGAGGACCAGGGGAACGAATACAAGGCCCTGATTCCCGTCAACGAGGACGGCGAGGAGGAGAGCAACGAGTACATCATCCTCAAGTGCGCGGTGGACGAGAACGGCGAGGAGATCCTCGAGACCATCGACGACGACGACGAATTCGACCGCATCGCGGACATGTTCGACGACGAATTCTCCGACATCTTCTACGACGAGGACTGACGGTGTGAAATCCGCGTCCGGAGCCCCGGCCAGAACCGGGGAACGGAGCGGTACGCCGGCCGTCCTGCGGTGTTCGAGAAAGAGGCGGACGTAAAAACCCACAAAGAGTAAAAAGGAGCCCGGCTTCCGGCGAGGGGTATGCAGACCTCCCTCCGCAGCCGTGAGACGCATTCCGCGCCGCCGCAGCGTGCAGGACGCTGGGAGCACGAACCGTCGGAGAGGGCGCCGTCCTTGCGTGAGCAGGGTTTCTTAACGTTCGTTTCCGGAAACGGCACTGCGGGACGGTCTTTTTGTTGTGTTTTTTCATTCCCGCCGACCGCCCGGCGGTTGACACGGCGGGAGAATGTGGTATAATAAAACGGAACAGACATAGTTGCGCCCGTGCAGACCGCGCCCGTGAGGCCGGAGCTGTCCGGGCGGCTTTTGATTTTACGGAGGGTTGGACCATGACGTTCAGAAGGATGCTGGCGGTGCTTCTGGCCTCGATGCAGGTGGCCGGACTTGGCCTCGCCGCCGCCGCGGGAGGGGTCGGGGAGGAGCGGATTTTGGCGGAGGACGGAATTGTGATCGGGGACCCGATAATAGAAGATTTCCCGGAAATCGCCGAAGAAACACCGCTTTTCACAGCAGATGCCCCAGATGCGGATGATGATGTACGCAGCAGTGGATCTTGCGGTACGTATGTGACTTATACATGGTACACGAATGGGGATATGGTTATTTCCGGGACAGGGGATATGAAGAATTACACAAATGACAACGCCTCTTCTGACTCGGGTGGTCCTCCTTGGCATTGCTATTACTCATCTGGCTGGAAATATCCCTACGAACAAATATATTCTCTTACGTTTGAAGGAAGAATCACAGGAATAGGAGATCGCATTTTTTCCAATTGTTCTAATATCGAAGGAGAACTGTCTCTTCCAACAACTCTTAAAAGAATAGGAATCTCTTCATTCTATTTCTGTTCCGGCTTCAGAGGGCCTCTTCTTCTGCCTGGTCAAGTGGCGACAATAGATTCCTATGCATTTCGGGGGTGCTCCGGCTTTTCGGGAGACCTCAATATTCCGGATAGCGTGATACAGATTGGTGGTTATGCATTCGACGGCTGTTCGGGTCTCAACGGAACCCTTCATCTTCCTGCCGGTATTGCCGTGATCAATGGCTATACGTTCCAGAACTGCGAAAACCTGAACGGTTCCCTGCTGATTCCGGAACCGGTAACGGAAATCGGAGAAAGGGCGTTCTCCGGCTGTAAAGGCTTCACCGGAAGACTGACGATCCCCGAAAATGTCATATCGATCGGAAATTCCGCTTTCGCGGGCTGTACGGGCTTATCCGACGTCCTCTTTGAGGGAGACGCCCCGGAAACGGTCGGAGACAGCATCTTCGGAAGCCGCTGGGGGGGGGGACCTTGTTCTGTACTGCTATGCCTCCCATGCTGACAGCTTCACGTCAAGCTCAAATTATGACGCCTCCACTGAGACGTGGCACGGCTACGCGCTGGAGATCATCGACGATGAGGCGGCAGAGGAATACACGCTGTCTTACTCCTCCGGCCCCGACAAGAAAACCTATACCGTCGGCGACACCTTCGACACCGCCGGTCTGGTCGTTCAGGTACTGGACAAGAACAGCACGGTCGTCGCCACCCTGTCCGACGCCGATCTCGTGACCACGCCCTATACCTTCACCGACAGCGACATCAGCGCGGACGGACAGACCTCCGCCGTCGTCATCAGCGTGGTCTACCTGAATAAGGTCTACATGGTCGCCGTTCCCGGACTGACGGTAAATCCGCCGAGAGAACCTCTGACCATCACCGCCCAGCCCGAGGATCGGACGGTGACGCCCGGGACGAAGGCTTCCTTCACCGTAACGGTCACCGGTGGAACGGAGCCCTACTCCTACCAGTGGCAGTACCTCAAGCCCGGCGCGGCGGCATGGGTGAATGTGGCGGCGTCGTCCGGAAAGACAAGCACCAATACCCTTGCCCCTGAACTGCGCCACAACGGCTATCGTTACCGGTGTCAGATCACCGATGCGGACGGGAACACCGTTCTCTCCGGCGAGGCCCTCCTGACCGTGCATGAGCATGAAAATCCCCTGACCATCACGCTCCAGCCGGAAGACCGGACCGTCCGCCCCGGCGAGAAGGTGACCTTCACCATCGCGGTGACCGGCGGCGTGGAGCCTTATGACATCCATTGGAAATATCAGAAGCCGGGAACCACGAAATGGGTCAAGACGACGGCTCCGTCCGGCAGAACGACCGAGTACATCATGAAAGCCGAGGGACGCCACAGCGGATACAAGTACCTCTGCCGCGTGAGAGACGCGGAAGGAACCACCGTTCTTTCCGAAATCGTGACCCTGACCGTCGGGAACGAGTTCACGGTGACCTACCAGCCCGAGGACCGGACGGTGCTCTCCGGACAGAGCGCGCCCTTTGTGACGGCGGCGTCCGGCGGCGTTCAGCCCTACGCCTACCAGTGGCAGTATCAGAAGCCCGGCACCGGCGCCTGGACCAACGTGACCCCGGCGTCCGGCGGCGACACCTCCTGCTTCACCGTCCCGAAGGCGGCGGCCCGTCACAACGGCTGGATCATCCGGTGCAGGATCCGGGACGCGGTGGGATCTGAAATCTATACGAACCTTGTGACCCTCACCGTGGACAGCACGTCGGCTCCCGTCCTGACCCAGGCTCCCGTCGGCGCCAGCGCAACGCCCGGCGAAACCGTGACCTTCTCGGTCCGCGCCGAGGGTCCGGGCAAGCTGAGCTATCAGTGGCAGTACCTGACGCCCGGCGCGTCGGACTACTCCCTGAAGGTCGAAATGCGGCACAACGGCTACCGCTACCGCGTGGCGGTGTCCTCGGACAACGGCACGTCCACGGTATCCGGCGCGGTGTATCTGGACGTCTGGGAAGAGATCCTCGGGACCGGGGACCTTCTGAACGGCTTCGGCCCCGTCAGACCGGCGGCGGAGGAGGACCCGGACTTCGGCTGGGACCTTCCCGTGCTGGACCTGAGTGAGAAGGAGGAGGCCCTCTGGGATCTGGGTTTGATCTCCGAGGCGGACGTCCTCCGGTACGCGGATGAGGCCGAATGATGTCCGGCGGTCCGATACAGGCTGACAAATTCATGAAGAAAGACGCGGCTCCGCGTATGTGAGGTACCGCGCCTTTCTTTTTGCCGCAAACGACCCCTCGGGCTGTTGCAGAATGGCGGATAATATGGTATAATCCATAATACAACACAATGCGCGTGCCGGAAAGCAGGTGCGCAGAACGAACGACGGGGCGGGATCACCATGAATACAGAACTTGACCGGAGGCTTCCCTTCTCCCTGGAGGCGGAGCAGTCCCTTCTGGGATCGGTGCTGATTGATCCGCGGTGCATGGACGAAATCGCGGCCATTGTGTCGGCGGATGATTTCTATATGCCGGAGCACCGGGAGATCTGGCTGGCCATGCAGGCCATGTACATGAAGTCCAAGAGCATCGACGTGGTGACCCTGATCGACGAGCTGACGAAGTCCGGGACCTACACCGAGGCCGGCGGACGGGAGTATCTGAAGCTGGTGGCGGAGACGGTGCCCGCGGCGGTCAACGCCAAGGACTACGCGAAGATCGTCCGGGACCGGGCCATTCTCCGCCAGCTCATCGAGGCCGGCGAGGACATCGCGGAGGCCGGATACGCCGGGGACGACGAGGCGGAGGCTCTGGTGGAGTACGCCGAGGGGAAGATCTACCGCATCGCCGAGGGCCGGGAGGACAAGAATTTCATCCACATCCGCGACGCCCTCCTGCAGGTCTACGACCGGCTCCAGACCCTGGCCGCCAATCCCGAGGCTCTGCGGGGCACGCCCACGGGCTTCACCGCTTTGGACAACGTGATCGTGTGCATGGGCAAGGCGGATCTGGTGCTGATCGGAGCCCGTCCCGGCATGGGAAAGACCGCCTTCGCCATGAACATCGCCGTGGAGGCCGCCTTCAAGACCGCAAAGACCGTCTGCGTGTTCAATCTGGAGATGTCGGCGGAGCAGCTGGCCAACCGCATGCTGTCCTCCGAGGCGCAGATCGACAGCTTCAAGCTCCGGTCCGGAGACCTGCACGACGAGGACTGGAACGCCATCGCCCACGCCGCCTCCCGCCTGTCCGAGGCCGAGATCCTCATCGACGACACGCCGGGCATCACCGTCACGGGAATGAAATCCAAGCTCCGGCGGGTGAAGAACCTGGGGCTGGTGGTGGTGGACTATCTCCAGCTCATGCAGGGCGAAAAGCATCAGGACAACCGGGTCCAGGAGGTGGCCGACATCTCCCGGGGCCTGAAGCTCATGGCCAAGGAGCTGGAGGTGCCGGTGATCTGCTGCGCCCAGCTGTCCCGCGGACCCGAGAACCGTCCCGACAAGCGGCCCATGCTGTCCGACCTGCGCGACTCCGGCGCCATCGAGCAGGACGCGGACATCGTCATGTTCCTGTACCGGGACGAATACTACAAGGAAGAGACCGTGGACCAGTCCGTGGCCGAGGTCATCATCGCCAAGAACCGGCACGGCTCTCTGGACCGGGTGAAGCTGGGCTGGATCGGCCGGTTCACCAAGTTCACGAATCTGGCGAGAGAAGCGGAGCCGCAGTCGTGAGCGTCCGGTATCTGAATCAAATCGCCTCTCCCGCCGATCTGAGGAAAATCCCCGAGGAGGAGCTGCCCGCCCTGGCCCGGGAGATACGGGAGACCATCCTTTCGACGGTTTCCGGAAACGGCGGGCATCTGGCGTCCAATCTGGGGGCGGTGGAGCTGACCATCGCCCTGCACCGGTGCTTTGACGCGCCGCAGGAGAGGATCCTCTTCGACGTGGGCCACCAGAGCTATGCCCACAAGCTCCTGACGGGCCGGTACGACCGGTTCTCCACCCTCCGGCGGCTCGGCGGGATCTCCGGCTTCGTGAACCGGGCGGAATCCCCCTATGACGCTGCCACGGCGGGACACAGCGGATCCTCCGTCTCGGCGGCGGCGGGCATGGCGGCGGCGGAGCGGCTCCGCGGAAGCGGATTGTGGACCGCGGCGGTGGTGGGCGACGGCTCCTTCACCAACGGCATGATCTACGAGGCACTGAACACCCTGGAGGGCTCCGGGCTGAAGGTCTGCGTGGTACTGAACGACAACGAGATGTCCATCTCGAAGAACGTGGGCGGGCTGTCCCGGCATCTCTCGGCCATCCGCACCAGCCGCCGGTACTTCGCCTTCAAGCTGGGCGCCAAGCGGCTGTTCTCGAAGGTCCCTCTGATCGGCGGAGGACTGGTGCGGACGGCCAGACGGCTCCGGGACCTCATCAAGCGGACGGTGGGAGCCGAGACCTTCTTCGAGAAGCTGGGCCTGGAATACATCGGACCGGTGGACGGCAACGACACGGTCCGGCTGATCCGGGTCCTCGAGGAGGCGAAAACCAAGGACGGCCCCGTAGTGGTCCACACGGTCACGAAAAAGGGGCTGGGATACCCCGACGCCGAGGCGCATCCGGAGCGGTACCACAGCGTCGGCCCCTTCGATCCGGAAAAGGGGATTCCTCCCGCCGCACCCTCCGGCTTTACCGCCGCCGTATCGGACGCCCTCTGCCGCATGGGAGAAGCGGATCCCTCCCTGACGGCGGTCACGGCGGCCATGACGGACGGATGCGGACTGGCGGCGTTTGCCGAGCGGTTCCCGGACCGGTTCTTCGACGTGGGCATCGCGGAGGAGCACGCGGCGGCGATGGCGGGAGGCATGGCGCTCTGCGGGCTGAAGCCGGTGCTGGTGCTGTACTCCACCTTCTCCCAGCGGATCTTCGATCAGCTCTGGCACGACGTGGCCCTGCAGGGCGCGCATATCGTCCTGTGCCTGAGTCACGCGGGGCTGGTTCCCGGGGACGGCGTCACCCATCAGGGGCTGTACGACGTGGCCCTTCTGGCCAGGATCCCCGGCGCGTCGGTCCGTTCTCCGGCGTCCCCGGAGGAGATCCCGGACGCCCTGAGGGATTCCATGAACGAGGAGGCCACGGTCTCCGCGGTGCGCTATCCCAAGGGAGCCTCCGCGCCTCTGACTGGGTGGACGGACGAGGGGCTCTGGAAGCGGAAGTCCTTCGGCTCGGGCAGGCCTCTGACGGTGATCGTGACCTACGGGCGCCTGGCGAAAAACGTCTCGGAGGCGGCGGAGGCGGTGTTCGGTCCCGGAAAGCGCGGACAGGCCGTGGCGTGCTGTCTCTCCCGGATCATCCCCCTGCCGGAGGACGACGCCTTCCGGACGCTGGTGCGGTCCGCGGACAGGGTCCTCTTCGCGGAGGAGGGCATCCGGTCCGGCGGCGTGGGAGAATCCCTTGCCTCCGCGGACTGGACGGCGGGGATTGCCGTGGCGGTCCGGGCGGTGGAGGAGCCGTTTCTGCCCCACGGCACCGTGGAGGAGCTGGAACGCATGGCCGGTCTGGATCCCGCGTCCCTCGCGGAATGGATGAAGGAGCAGACCGGCGGATAAATAACGAACGAACAGGGAGGAGCATTATGCCTGAATGGAAGCGCATTCCGGAGCGGTACCGCGTGCCGGTGGACCCGGCAGAAGGCGGGACGCTGGAGGTTTTTTCTTACGAGGACCGGGGGATCGGCCGCCGCGCGCTGGTCTATCTGCCCCGGGCCTGCCGCAAGGATCCCGCCCTCCGCTGCCCCGTTCTGTACCTCATGCACGGCGGCGGAGGCAATGAGGAGGAGTTCTTCGGAGGGACCTCCGCGTCGACGCCCTTAAAATCCATGCTGGACCGGATGATCGGGGAGGGTACGGTCTCTCCCGTGATCGTCGTGACGCCCACCTTCAACCGCCCGGCGGAGGAGGGAGTGGATCCCGAGGCGGTACGGGTGCACGCCGGGGACGCCGCCGCTCTGACCGCGGTGTTCTGGCGTGAACTCGAGGAATCCCTGATCCCGGCGGTGGACCGCGCCTTCCCCACGACGGGGACCCGGGACGCCCGCGCCTTCGGCGGCTTCTCCATGGGAGCGGAATGCACCTGGAGCGTCCTGTGCCGGGGCGGGAGGGCCGTCCGGTACTATCTCCCCATGAGCGGGGATTTCTGGGCCGTCTCCGTCAAGGGCGGAAAGGATCATACCGCCGAAACCTGCGGCCGCCTCATCGACGGGATCCGGGCAAACGGACTCCGGCCGGAGGACTACCGGGTGTTCGCCGTCACCGGGGAGGAGGACATCGCCTGTGAGGCCATGCGTCCCATGGTGGGCGAGCTGATGAACCGGGCCCCCTGGTTCCGGGACGCGGAGGAGGGCGGCAACCTGACCTGGCGGCTTTCCCCTGGCTGGCACGCCTACGAATGGTGCTGGGACTACATCGCCCTGGCCCTGCCGGTGTTTTTCCCCGGCCCCGCCGGGACGAGGGATTAACGGAACAGAAAAAACAGGACCGCTTCTCACCGGATTTCCGTACTCCGGCGGGGCGGTCCCGATTTATATGGGTTCGCGCTTACATCCAACTCTTCCAGACGTCGGGGGCGTATCCCACCGTGGCGGCCTTTCCGTTCCGGACGATGGGGAGCTTCAGAACGGACTGGTTCTCGAAGGCCTTGTCCGCCCGGTCCCGTTCCCCGAGGAATTTCACCAGGGAGTACAGCTCCCGGTCCCGGCAGTCCGGATCCAGCATGGCGTCAAGGGACCCCGCTGCCCGGAGCACCGCGTCGAATTCTCCCCGGGACAGGCCCTTATCCTTCATGTCCACATACTGATACCGGATGCCCCGCTCCTTGAAGAACCGCTCGGCGGCCCGGGTGTCCCTGCTTTTCTTTGTGCCGAAAATCTGAATGTTCATGCCGCACCTGCTCCGATCCCGCGCCGCCTTCCTCAATACGGGAGGGCGGGCGTTTTTTACCAGTATACCATCCCCGGCCCCGTTTTGCAAGGGCGGAGGGACCGAAACCGGACAAGGAGCGCTCCCCGCCGTATTTTTTCCGGGGAAATTCGCGTTCCCGCTTTACGGAGGACGGATTTTGTGATATACTGTAAAGTGAATGATTATCACCGGAGGCGGAGAGATGAGCGCACCGAACAGAAAACCCGACACCCGGAAAAGCGTCCGGCAGGATCCCGCAAAAAGCCGCGCGGAAAAACGGCAGACCGCCTATCTTTTCTCCTGCGCCGGGGGGATGCTGTGGGTGGTGCCCGCTCTCTCCTCCCTCTTCATCGGCATCCTCACGGACGGCATGTCGGCGGGCTTCGTCCTGGCCATCGCGGCGCTGGTGCTGGGGATTCCGAATTCCCTGTTCGCCCTCTCGGCCTACCGGAAAAAGAGCGGGCGGGGCGCGGTGATTGCCTTTGACGCGGTTCTTCTTGTCCTGCACGCCGTCACGGCGGTGTTTATCCGGACCTGGTACGTGATCCTGTCTCCCGCCGCGGCCCTGCTCATTGTCATGATCGCCGTGTCAGACGTGATTACGGAGCACTGAGACAGCCCATCCTTCAGCCCGAGGAGCGCGTTATGATCAAAACCGTATTCTCCGCGTCCGGCGAGCCCGTCTTTCATCTGCGGGCCGGGGACGCCTCCTATATCCTCGCCGTGTTTCACGGATTCCTTCTGCATCTGTACTGCGGCCCCGCCATATCCGACGACGACCCGGAGTATCTTCTGGTGCGGGTGAATCACGACTCCGTGGTGCCCCGTCCGGCGGATACCCCCGAGAGCTGGTTCTCCCTCGACATCGCGCCACAGGAGTGCCCCGTCTGGGGTACCGGCGACTACCGGCCATCCGCCCTGAAGCTGCGGTACGACGGCGGCGGCGTGACTCCGGGTTCCTCTGCGACGGCCCTCCGGTACGTGTCCCACGAGATCGTGGCCGGAAAGCCCTCCGTCGACCGCCAGCCCGCCGTCTATGCGGACGGGAATGAGGCGGACACCCTGATCGTCACGGCGGAGGATCCCTCCACCGGCGTTACGATCCGCCTGTACTACACCGCCATGCGGGACCTCCCCGCCGTGATCCGCCGGACCGCCGTGGAGAACACCTCATCCGCCGCCCTGACGGTGGAGAGGATCTTCTCCGCGTCCCTGGACTTCACGGGATGGCAGGAGTCCGCCGAGCTGCTCCATCTCTGGGGCACCTGGGGCAGGGAGAGGCACATGGAGCGCACGCCCCTCTGCCACGGCTCCGTCTCCGTATCCTCCCGCCGGGGCGCGTCCTCCCATCACCACAATCCCTTCGCCGCCCTGGTGTCCGATAAAACCACGGAGACGTCCGGTCCCGCGGTGGGGCTGAGCCTGGTCTATTCCGGGTGCTTCGAGATCGCGGCGGACACGGACCCCTTCGGCTCGGTGCGCCTCATGGCCGGCATCGAGCCCACGGACTTCGCCTGGCGTCTGGAGCCCGGGGAGACCTTCGTATCTCCCGAGGCCGTGCTGTCCGTATCCGGGGAAGGGCTCGGCAAGATGGCCCGCACCTTCCACCAGCTGTACCGGGAGCATCTGTGCCGGGGCGAATGGCGGGACAAACCGCGGCCGATCCTGATCAACAATTGGGAGGCCACCTATTTCAACTTCGACAGCGACAAGCTGGCCGCCATCGCCCGGGAGGCCGCCGGCTGCGGGATCGACATGCTGGTCATGGACGACGGCTGGTTCGGCGAGCGCAGCGACGACCGCTCCTCCCTGGGGGACTGGTTCGTCAACGAAAAGAAGCTGCCCGGCGGACTGAAGCCCCTGACGGACCGGGTCCGGGCCATGGGACTGAAGTTCGGCATCTGGTTCGAGCCGGAGATGATCTCTCCGCGTTCGAAGCTCTTCGAAGCCCATCCGGACTGGGCGCTCGGCACTGAGGGAAGACCCCTGTCCGTGGCCCGGAGCCAGTACGTGCTGGACATGACCCGGGCGGACGTGCGGGACTGGCTCTTCGACGCCCTCTCCGGGATCCTCTCCTCCGCGGACATCGATTATGTCAAATGGGACTTCAACCGGAACCTGACCGAGGCCGCCTCCGCCTCCCTTCCGAAGGAGCGGCAGGGGGAGATCCTGCACCGGTACGTGCTGGGCCTGTACGACCTTCTGGACCGGATCACCGCGGCGTTTCCCCATGTGCTCTTCGAGGGCTGTTCCTCGGGCGGCGGCCGGTTCGATCCCGCCATGCTGTACTATTCGCCTCAGTTCTGGACCTCCGACGACACGGACGCCATGGAGCGGCTGGACATCCAGCTGGGGACCTCCTTCGTGTATCCGGCGTCCTCCATGAGCTGTCACGTCTCGGCCTCCCCCAACCATCAGACCGGACGGGAGACCTCCTTCGTCACCCGGGGACACGTGGCCATGGGTGGCGCCTTCGGGTACGAGCTGGACCTGACGAAGCTCACCCCGGAGGAAAAGGACCTGATCCGGCGTCAGACCGCGGAGTACCGGCGATTCGCGCCCCTGGTCAACCGGGGGGATCTCTACCGGCTGATCCTGCCCTCCGAAACGGTGAACGGGAGGTTTGGATGCTGCGCCGCGTGGGAATACGTCTCGCCGGATCGGTCGGAAGCGCTTGTCACCTTCGTGGTGATCCGGACGACGGTCCACCCCGTGTACTTCCTGCGGCTCGAGGGACTGGATCCCGCGGGCCTGTACGAGGACGAGGCCACCGGCGCGAAAGTCCGCGGCGATACCCTCATGCGGGCCGGGCTGAACCTGACAAGGTCCTGGCGCGACGGGGAATCCGTCATGATCCACCTGACCCGGGTGGGGTAAGACTATATCATTACATTTGGATATACGATGAAAACACAGATCATACGCTCGAAGGACGCCGCCTGGCAGAAGCTCGAGGTGCTGAAAACCAACCGGAACAAACGGTACCGGTACTTTGAGTTCCTGGTGGAGGGCGTGCGCAACCTCAACGAGGCCCTGCGCTGCGGCTGGGCCTTCTCCTCCCTGATCTATCCCGCGGGGACGCCCTTGTCCGACTGGGCGAAGGACATGCTGAAAAGGGTTCCCACGGAGGTCAACCTCGAGCTGACGCCGGCGCTCATGCGGGAGCTGTCGGAGAAGGAGGACACCTCGGAGCTCATGGCGGTGGTGAAGATGCGCCCGGACGATCTCTCCGCCATCCGGCCCCGGAACGGGAAAGCGCCGCTTGTGGCCCTCTTCGACCGGCCCTCCAACAAGGGAAATCTCGGCACCATCCTCCGGACTCTGGACGCCCTGGGCGCCGACGGCCTGATCCTGACCGGCCACGGGGTGGACCTGTATGATCCGGAAACCGTGGGGGCCTCCATGGGCTCCTTCTTCCGGGTCCCCGCCGTCCGCGTCCCGCGCCACGACGACCTGAACGCCTTCTTCGACGGACTGCGGGCGGAATACGGATCGCTTTCGGTGCTCGGAACCACGGCCCACGCGGATAAGCCCCTGTGGGAATGCGACCTGACCCGCCCCACCGTCTTCATGATCGGATGCGAGACCGACGGGCTGTCCGAGGGGCTGAGACCGTACTGCACGGAGCTTGTGACCATCCCCATGGACGCCGGGTCCTCCGCGTCGTCCTTCAACGTTGCCTGCGCGGCGACCGTCATGTTCTATGAGGCAGTCCGCCAGAGAAGCATAAGCCTGAGAGGAGACCGCACGTGAATAACAGAATCGTCAACCTGATTTTCCCGATCATTTTGTTCGCGCTTCTCTGCGTGGCCGTCATCGCCGTCGCCACCGCGCCCCGGATGACGGAGAGCGGCGAGGCGGGACTGGACGAGCGTCAGACGGAAAGCGTCACCGAACCGGCGCCCGCCGAAACGAAGTCCGCAGACGAAACGATCACGGACGAATCTCCGTCCGACGGGTCTGAGACCGATGCTCCCGCGCCGGAAACAGACGCTCCTGTACCGGAGACCGATCCCGCACCGAAGGAGGATCCCGCCGCCGTCACGCCCTCCGAGCCGGACCCTGCCGACGAGACCGACGCTCCCGCTCCGGACGAGCCTGATCCGGCGGAAGCGGCTCCGGACCTCCCCGAACCCATCGATCCGGCCGTGGGCGAGCCCATCGTTCTGAATCCGGACGCGGACGGTCGGGAGGATTCCGCGGACGGCGACAATACGGAAGCCGGAAACGGGGAAGAGACCCCTCCCTTCGATGTGCGTCCCTTCGACGGATCCGACAAGGAGGAGACGGAGCCCGGACAGGATCCCGCCGCGACGGAACCGGAACCCTCCGGGGACGAGCCCGGCACGGCCGATGAAGAGATCACCGCCCCCGCCGTTTCCGCGTCCCTGGACGGCTTCTCCTCCGAGGTGCGGGCGCAGATCGCCTCCATGAGCACAAGGGAGCTTCTGACCCAGATGTTCATCGCCACCTACGACGGCTCCTGGGCCACGGCGGGCTACGCGGCGGAATACGGCTTCGGCGGGTATATCACCTTTGCCGAGGACTACGAGAACGACACGCCCCAGTCCTTCCGGGAGGGCGTCGACCGGGTCACGGCCTCCTCGAAGATCCCGCCCCTCTACGCCGTGGACGAGGAGGGCGGCACCGTCACCCGGGCCAGCAAGTACTCCTGGTACCGCCGCTTCCCCTTCCTGTCTCCCCGCGAGGTGTACGAGAGCGGCGGGCTGGACCTGATCCGGACGGACGCCGCAGAGAAAGCGGAGCTGCTCAAGACCCTGGGCATCAACTACAATCTGGCTCCCGTGGCGGACATCTCCGTCAACAGCTGGGACTATATGTACAACCGCTCCCCCGGCCAGGACGCGGAGACCACGGCCTCCATCGTGGAGACCATCGTCAGCGTGTTCAACGCCCGGGGCGTGGCCTCCACCGTGAAGCACTTCCCCGGCTACGGCGCGGTGTCCGACACCCATACGGCCATGGCCTGGGACGGGCGGACCGTGGAGGAGCTGGAGAGCTTCGACCTGATCCCCTTCCGGCGGGCCATGGAGGCGGGAGTTCCCTCCGTCATGGTGTCCCACATCATCACGGCCCTGGATCCGGAGCGTCCGGCGTCCGTGTCCGCGAAGGTGGTGGACTATATCCGCTCGAACATGGGCTACGACGGGGTGCTCATCACCGACGACATGCGCATGAACGGCATCCTCGACTTCTGCACCACGGGGAACGGCTCTCTGGAGGCCATCACGGCGGGCTACGACCTGATCTGCTGCACCAACTGGCCGGAGCAGTTCCCCGTGGTCTGGGCCGCCGTGGAGAACGGATCCCTTACCCGGGAACGCCTGGAGCTCTCCGCCGCCCGCGTCCTCCGCATGAAGCAGGACCTGGGGATCTGGGTGCCGTAACAGGCAGGAAACGCTTCGCGTTTCCGATTGAATGGCCTTGCGCAGGCCGGGCGACACGGGGGACACCATCTCATGGCCGACTACTTTCACGGAGTGAAAGTGATGCCCCATCGTACGGGTCCCCCTTGGCCCTATGGCATAAGCCGACAGATCGCCTTTGTGTCCAACCTTGACCGTACACCCCACGCTTCGCGGCGAAACATGGAGCCGGCGATAGCGCGGACTCCATGCAACAGCTGAATCATTCAGCCATCAAAACGCGCGTCCATTTACACGGACGCGATATAGTGAAGATGCAACAGCGTGTTCAACTTCGCTCTTTCAAGTCAGTCTATGAACAGGTAAGCATAACCCGAGGGTCAGCCTTCCTGACCGATGCGCGTTTTGATCGCTGTTTCCGAGGCTCCCGAGGAAACCAAAAAACTGCGTTTTTAGCGCAGTTTTTTGCATGTTACGGCTGACTCAACATAGTCCGCGCGAGGATTGGGATGCATAATCAATTTTGAATCCATGAACGAACTATCAGTTTATGCTGTATAGCCAAGGGGACCCTCGGGGGAGGGGGCCCTTCGGCTTGAGATGGGTCCCCTCCCCCGCGCCCGCCCTGCGCAAGGGTATTCAATTGGAAACGCGAAGCGTTTCCTTCCTTTTCATCGTGTGAACACACGATTTCCTTACAGCTCGCAGTTGCCCACGGTCCGGGGGAAGGGGAGAACGTCGCGGATGTTGGAGACGCCGGTCAGGTACATGACGCAGCGCTCGAAGCCCAGGCCGAAGCCGGCGTGACGGGCGGATCCGTACTTTCTCAGGTCCAGATAGAAGCCGTAGGACTCACGGTCCAGTCCCAGCTCGTCCATCCGCTTTTCCAGAAGCTCCAGGGAATCTTCTCTCTGGCTTCCGCCGATGATCTCGCCGATGCCGGGCACCAGGCAGTCCATGGCCGCCACGGTCTTTCCGTCGGGATTCAGCTTCATGTAGAAGGCCTTGATCTCCTTCGGATAGTCGGTGACGAACACCGGACGCTTAAACAGCTCCTCCGTCAGGAACCGCTCGTGCTCGGTCTGCAGGTCGCAGCCCCAGGACACCTTGTAGTCGAACCGGTCGTTGTGCTCCTCCAGCAGCTTCACGGCCTCGGTGTAGGTCACCCGTCCGAAATCGCTCTCCAGCACATGGTTCAGCCGGTCGATGAGCCCCTTGTCCACGAACTGGTTGAAGAAGGCCATTTCCTCCGGCGCGTTCTCCATCACGTAGCGGATGATGTACTTCAGCATGTCCTCCGCCAGCTCCATGTCGTCCGTCAGGTCCGCGAAGGCGATTTCCGGCTCGATCATCCAGAATTCGGCGGCGTGGCGGGTGGTGTTGGAGTTCTCGGCCCGGAAGGTGGGTCCGAAGGTGTAGATGTTTTTGAAGGCCATGGCGAAGGTCTCGCCGTTGAGCTGGCCGGACACCGTCAGGTTGGTGCTCTTGCCGAAGAAGTCCTCGGAGAAGTCCACCGCCCCGTCCTCGGTCTTCGGCACATTCTCCAGATCCAGGGTGGTCACCCGGAACATCTCGCCCGCGCCCTCGCAGTCGGAGCCGGTGATGAGCGGCGTGTGCACGTAGACGAAGTTCCGCTCTTGGAAGAACTTATGGATGGCGTAGGCCGCCAGGGACCGGACGCGGAACACGGCCTGGAACAGGTTGGTCCGCGGTCTCAGGTGGGAGATGGTGCGGAGGTACTCGATGGTGTGGCGCTTCTTCTGCAGGGGATAGTCCGGTGTGGACGCGCCCTCCAGCACCACGGAGGAGGAGTGGATCTCGAAGGGCTGCTTGGCGTCGGGGGTCTCGATGAGCTCGCCCTCCACGATCAGCGCGGAGCCCACGTTGAACTTGGAGATCTCGGCGAAGTTCGGCAGCTTCTCGTCGTAGACGATCTGGATGGGCTCGAAGAAGGTGCCGTCGGAGAGCATGATGAAGCCGAAGGACTTGGAGGCGCGGACGCTTCGTACCCAGCCGCCCACGCGGACCGCGCTGTGATCGATGGACGCGCGCTCCCGGTACAGGGCGCGGATGCTTGTCAGTTCCATGAAACGATTCCTCTGTGTCTTGAAAGATTGATAATATGTGATTATAGCACAAACCCCGGGGAAATGCAAGAGCGGAACGCAAAGACTGCCCCCGGGGAATCGTTTTTTTCGCGGATCCCGCCGTTTGGTCCGCTCAGGGGGTCCGGTCCTCTCCCTTCGGCTTCATCCCGCGCTCGCAGAGCTCTTTTGTTTTCTTCATGCGCTTCCAGCTGTCCCCGATCAGCTCAGCGGCCCCGATCAGGAGAGCGAGGATGAATCCCCCTCCCAGCAGAAAGACCGTGCCGGTCACGAAGGCGCTCGCGCCGTTTCCCGGTTCGTACGTGTCGGCCGCGGCCCACATGATCACGCCCGCCAGGGAGCTCAGGAGGAGGAATGTGAAAAGAGCGGACACGCAGTCCCGGACGAAATCGGCAATGCGGGACTCGTACTGCAGGCGCGTGACGGTCTCTGACACCGAAATCTCCGACCGCTGAACCGCACCTGCGGCCGGACGCTGAGACGCGGAACGCCCCCGGGAGGCCCTGCGATCCGTGGTCCAGCCGTCCCCGGAATCGCCGGACCTTCCCTCCAGGCTTTTCGCGGATTCCTCCAGGTAACGGTACTCCAGGGATTTTTCGACTGTATCGATCTTCCCGTCCCCGTTGATGTCGAACATCCCGCCGAAAAGATCGTCGTTCGGATCGGACACGGCTCATCCTCCCTTTTCATGTATCATGCGGCTGTCATGCGTCGCCGCCGTCAGCTCTCCGGGATCACGATTCCCTCCAGCCGGGCCTTGACCGCCAGCTGGACCCGGTTCTTGTAGCCTGTTTTCTGGAGCATGTTCTGCACGTGGGAGTTCACCGTCATGACGCTGATGTGGAGCTTCTCGGAGATCTCCCGGTTGGTGGCTCCCGTGGTCAGCTCCCGCAGGACCGCCAGCTCAGCGGGAGTCAGCTCGGCCGAGGAGGCGTCCCCCACCGTCACGGAGGGCGTCCGGTCGGGATAGATGTGTTCTCCCGCCATGGTCCGGGACAGAAGGGCGGTCAGCGGCACCTCCTCCGTCTCCTTGTACCAGAAGCTGTCCACGCCGATCTCCCGGGCGCGGCGCAGAAAGGACACCTCCGGCATGGACGTCGCCAGCACCAGCTTCATGGAGGGCCTCAGCTCCCGGATCAGCTTCGCCGCCTCCAGTCCGCTCATGCTCCCGGGCATCACCACGTCCAAAAGCGCCAGATCCGCGGTCCTCCTCCGGCAGTATTCCACCGCCAGAGCCGCAGACGGAAACGCCGCCGCCAGCTGAAATTCCCCGGATTTCTCGATCGCGGCCTCCAGCGCCTGCCTTGTGAGCCGCTGGTCGTCCGCCACAATGATCTGATAGGGCATGGGATCCCTCCTTTTCTGTATCTCCGTACAAGTCGCTCCGTCATTCACCGTTCCGGCGCACGTCCACCGTCAGGGAGAACACGGGAGCCGAGAGGATGGTCATCCGGCCGCCCTCCTCCTCGATCCGCCGGCGGAGATTGCCGAGTCCTCCGCCCTCCTGGATCTCTCCCTCCGGCGGCCGCCCGTCGTTGGTCAGGATCATGACGCCCGGGGTCCGGCAGTCCACCGTCAGCACCGTGCCCTCCGCGTGCCGCAGCATGTTGGACAGGCCCACCTCCACGGCCAGCGCGCCCAGCCGTCTCAGGGGACCGGTCTCCGGCAGACGCCCCAGCACCTCGATCCGGGCGCCCAGCTGCTCCGCCGCGGAGGCCAGATCCCCGAATTCGTCGTCGTTTTCGCTCTGGGTCAGGTAGTCCAGGGACAGGATCTTCTCCCGCCAGAGCCGGACCGCCTCCTCCTTCGCCGCCGGATCTCCGCTGACCAGGGCCCGCTTCACCGCCAGCAGCGCGCGGTTCAGATTGTCGTGGACCCGGATCTTCATGCCCAGCACCTCGCGCTCCGCCGTCAGCTCGGCGATGGTGCCGCTCATGTTCCGGAGCCTCCGTTCCGCGTCCTCCTCAGCAGCCTGCTTCTCCCGGAGCGCCTCGGCCCGGGCGTATTCCTCCGTGATGTCGTCCGCCACGATCTCGTGGATCCGGCCGCCCTCGAAGCGGAGCTCCTGACGCCGCAGACTGAACACCCTGCCGTCCGGGAGCCGCACGATGGGATTCCGGCCGCCCCGGAGGACCTCGCCGCCGTTCCGGTCCGCACCGGGATCCGGCGTCCCCAGGGACAGGCTCTGCCAGAACAGTTCCCCGTTCTGGATGGACTTCCCCCGCACGGCGAAGGAGATCTCGTCCATGGCCCGGTTGATGAGCTTCGGAAATCCCCCCGGCCAGAAAAAGCACAGACCGGCGGGGAGGGAGTCCGCGCTCTCCTTCACGGACAGGGTGGTGATGCGGGTCTTCTGCACCCCAAGCACGTGCCGGAGACTGATGACCGCGCCTCCCGCCAGACCCGCCGCCAAAAGCAGGACGAGGATCGCCGGAAGGGAGCAGAACCGCCCGTACAGATCCGCATACCACGAATTCAGGGAAGGACTCAGATCCCCGGAGACGCAGCTGAAGACGAACAGGGACAGGATCAGCGCCAGCGCCACGGCCACATAGGGAAAGACGTCCCGCCTGCCCTGCCGCGCCATCCGCACCAGGCCCATGGCGTAGACGAAGGCACAGAGGTACACCGCCGCCGCCAGAAGCTCCCGCGCAATCAGAGGAAGGGAAGTATAGTCACTCATCCGTCCCCCTCCTCTCTCCCGGCAGCGGCCCTGCCGTCCCGGAGCCTCAGGGTGAGGTATCCCGCTCCGTCCTCCTCCCGCCGCTCCGCCGTCAGACCGACCGCGTCAAGGAGGGAGAGGACCTCCGGGGACAGCTCCGGCGCAGGAGTGTCGAACAGCAGGGTCATGGAAAAGCCCTCCCGCACGGAGATGGTCACCAGCAGGGAGCCGGACTCCTCCGTGCTCTCCAGGGCACGCTCGGCCGCGTTCTCAAAGGCATCGTAGGCCGCCTCCGCCACGTCCGCCGGGATCCGCGTCTCTCCCTCCTCCCGCACGTCGCAGAGGAAGCCCCGGAGGGACAAATACGCCAGGGATTCCCGGACCGCCAGCCCCAGCTCCTCCGTGGAGAGATCCGCCTCTCCCTCGGCGATGAGGGCCAGATTGCTCCGCCGCTTGATGTAGGCTCCCAGAAAGGCCACGTCCGCCAGATCCTCGTCCCGCTCGCCCTCCAGCCGGTCGGCGATGGTCCTCAGCTGGGGCCGGATCCGCGCCACGATGCCGTCCCACAGGCGGTTGGCGGCCTCCAGCCTCGCCCGGGTCTGCTTCAGCTCGTTTTCCGCCTCCAGCACCGCGTTCCGGGCCGCCAGCGCTTCGTTGACCCGCTCCAGCTCCTCGTTCAGCCGCAGAATCTCCGACAGATCCTCGCACCACAGCACGGATCCTCCCGGAATGAGCGCGCGCCGAAGCCAGCGGTTTCCTCCCACGGGCACGGGACCGTCGGACGCCGCGCCGATCAGGGCCGCCGTCAGGGGAGGGGCGTTCTCCGAGGCGTACACCACCTTCCCCTCCATGTCCGCGATGGCGGCGTTCACGGAAGACAGGGGAAAGATCCGGTCGTAGTCCGCCGAGGTGGGGATCAGCCCGATCTGGATGCAGGCCTCCCAGACGCAGACGTACAGAAGGGCGTAAGCCTCCTGATAATGATACATCGGCCGGTTCCCGAGCATCGGCGAATTGCCTCCCCTCAGACCGTACAGCAGGATCAGCAGCACCGCCGGAGCCGCCGACAGCATGGGCACGTACCAGAGCCGCCGGGATTCGGACCGTCTGCACCGGCTCATCAGCACGCCGAAGGCGCAGAGGTCGATCACCACGATCCAGACCAGCCCGAGCCAGTAGACCGGGCCGTGGGACCGGAGGTTCTCCACCCCGGGTTTTTGGAACGCCAGCCCGTGGAGATCGTTGGTGAGGACGGCCGCCGACAGGAGAGCCGGAGGCACCCACAGAAGCCGCGCGTGCCGCAGGGGACGGTCCTCCTCCCGCCGGTCCACGCAGAGCGCCGCGAAGAAGAAGACAAGCGGCACGAACAGCAGGGCCGGATAACAGCCGTACCAGAGCAGCTTCTCCATGATCCGCCCCCGGAACACCGAATAACGAAATTCCCGGATGGGGAAGAGGGTGAAGAGCAGGAAGGCCCCGGACAGCATGTACCGGCGCAGACTCTTCCCGCTGAGACGGGTCCGGAGGGTTTCGGTCCACACCAGGACCAGCACGCCGAACAGAAAGGATGCGACGCCGCGGGTCACCGAACGGACGGTCCAGGACAGCGGATTGACCAGCAGGGCGCAGAGGGCCGCGGTCAGAAGATAGGCTTTCGTTCTCCGGCTCATGGGCGGCATCGCTTCGTCCCCCTTTTCGTCATATCCGTCTTCATTATATCATAAAAAATCCCGTTCCGCCGTTTTTTCGGCGATTTTTTCCTCCGACGGGCCACAATCCTCAGAATGAGGGATGCAAAAAGGGAAAATGTATGGTATACTGTATCATGACAGTATTCTGCCCGGCTGATCCGCGGCGCACCGGAAAACGGTCCCGCCCCGCCGGGCCGCAAAGGAGCAAGCGCTTTATGAAACGAATCCTTTCCATCCTTCTCGCCTGCGTGATGCTGACACTCCTGTCCCCCGCCGTGTTCGCCTCGGACCTCGGCTCGGTGACGGTGTCCTCCTTCCCCTCTCCCATAGACGGCAAAGCCCCCTCCTCCTCCATGACGGTCAGCGACGGAACCGTGAAGACCGTGGAGTGGTTCCTGGCGGACGGCGGAGTCAAGTCCGAGGTCGCCATGGCCGCGGGAGAAACCTTCCGCTCCGGCCACACCTACGCCGCCTACCTCTACATCGATCCTCCGTCCGGACGCGAATGGAAGCCCCTGTCCACCGGCGAGATCACCTTCACGGACATGTCCGACGTGACGGCGAAGGTCACGGACGACAGCGGGAAAAAGCTCGAGGTGTCCGGCAACTACCTCTTCCACGGCCAGCTCCTGCTCCGGGTGGAGATCCTCTGCCCCGGCGAGCCCCATGACGAGGAGCTCCCCGGCGACGATCCCACGCCCCTGGCTCCCGCTCCGGTGAAGGAACGCCCCGATTTCGGCGACGTGAACCCGTCGGACTGGTACTATAACTGGGTGTACGGCGCGGCGGACCTGGGCCTGGTCAACGGCAAGGGCAAGGGCGACGACGGACGGGACCGCTTTGATCCCACCGGAAGCATCACCTTCGCCGAGACCGCCAAGCTGGCCGCCTGCCTGCATCAGCTGTATACCGCCGGAGCCGTGACTCTCGGAAACGGCGATCCGTGGTACAAGACCTACGTGGATTACTGCGCCGCAAACGGCATCCTGGCCTCCACCTCCGAGAACGGGGGCATCACCGCGGACGACGTCATGAAGCGGGCCTCCGAAACTGTGACCCGGGGCGAGTTTGCCTGGATCTTCGCCCATGCCCTTCCCGCCGCGGCTCTGTCCGGAAAGAACAACGTCCCGGACAACGCGATCCCCGACGTGAAGACCGGATCGGGCTTCTTTGTCTCCTCCGTCTACACCCTGTACCGGGCCGGCATTCTCAACGGGAGCGACGACGCGGGCACCTTCTATCCCTCCGACGCCATCCAGCGCTGCGCCGTGGCCGCCATCTCCGTGCGGATGATCCGGGCCGACCAGCGGGTGGGCGCTCCGAAGAATCTGCAGGGCTGAGTCCCGGCGGATCCCGGCGCTTCGGAAACGTCCGTATTCCAATATCCCATCACCCGTCGGCTTCAGAACCGGCGGGCTTTTTCCTGAACTGCCGCCGGGCCGCATCAACCGGGCTTGCAATTTTCCCCCGCGTGCGGTATAATGGAAAGGAATTGACGAAAAGAAAACCGGAAGGACCGGATTCATGAAAAACGTTCTGATCGTGGACGGTCAGGGAGGACGCATCGGCCGCGCCATCGCCGAACGGCTGGCCGAACGCCTGGACCCGGAGCGTCCCGCCTTTACCCTCACCGCCGCAGGCTCCAACGCCATGGCCACCGCCAACATGCTGAAGGGAGCCGCCGGCATGAAGGGCGCCACCGGGGAAAACGCGGTGATCGTATGCGCCCGCCGGGCCGACGTCATCGTGGGACCCATCGGGATCATCATCGCCGACGCCATGCTGGGAGAAATCACCCCCGCCATGGCCACGGCCCTCTCCTCCGCGGACGCCGTGCGGGTCCTGATCCCCATGAACCGCACCCAATGCGAGAACTACGTGGTGGGCGTGCGGGACAACAGCCTCACCGCCCTCCTGGACGAGGCGGCGGACACCGTGGTCCGTCTGACCGAGGGCGGCGCGTCATGACCCGGAACGGTTCGGGCGGCGGGAACCGAAAAAGAGCGG